>JBNKFQ010000193.1:0-15027 GCA_050289385.1 Porticoccaceae bacterium
TGCACTACATATCGATGTGGTACAACACGGATCGGCTTCACTCATACTTGGGGTACAAGAGTCCGGCCCGGTATGAAACTGAGATGATGCCGATGAGAAAAGCTGCTTAACTGGGGTGTACAGAAAAGCTGGACCACGTCAGTGAGTAACGAAGCGAACGGGATCTCTTTGTCTCGAGGAATTCTGTAACTTATTGATTTGTATAAAAATAGTGCGATCAGTTGAGTGCATGCAAGACCCGTCAGTGGTCTCGTTAAACGCTTAGGCTTCTTTATCTCGGCAAGCCGCGTTTAAAGAATATGCCTTAAGTGATGGAATTTGATATGCTTTTTGAACACTTATCGGCCTGAAATTTGGGTCAATAAAAGCGACATAGGCGTAAGTGGATATGAAAGACTCAACCAAAGCCAAAATTGATGCCATGACCACCGCCGAACTCGAATGGGAGGTGGAGAACGAAAGTAAATCCATATTCCGCACAAATGAAAAACGGAAATATCTTGCCGAGAGACTTTCAGAATTAAAAGCTGAGGAATCATTGCAGCGACATCGTGAGAATATAGAAGTGCAAAAGTCTGCCGCAATATCCAATAAAAAACATAATCCAGTAATACAAATTGCCATAGGCGTAACGATTCTTTTTATCGCTGCATGTCTTATTTTCATTTTTCGCACGCATTTAGGTATTCCTCTCTGATGCAAATCCACTTAACAAGGCTCCGCAATGGACGGCTTCGCCGCCGCTGGGCGCGGTGTTAGCTGCACGTTCAAGGATTGAGTAATGTCCAAAGTAAAAGACAAATTATTTACTGTTTTGCGCAATAGGCCGCAGGTTATTACTCGGGCAGCTTTTTGGAAAATTCCCCATAATACAAGAGAGGATGAAGTAACCCTAAAGGTGGGGAGATACAAAAAACCGAAGGATTGGTATGAAAATGAAGAGCCTGAATCACTAACCCCCAAGAGTGAGCTTACCTTCGATAACGAAGAGTTCGTTAATCTCATCAATATTGAAGTTTGTTATTGGTTTATGGATACAGCACTGGAAAAACGATAGCTAAAAAGCAAATACTGTCCAGCTTAAAAAACAACACCAAATAGTCAGGCTACGACAGGTGTAGGATACTGCCGGATTTTTGCCGGACAGAGTTATGTTTTGTTGTGCTTCCACTAAAAGGTCAATAAAAACAATATGTTAAGTTTGTGCTTGCAAGCTTCGAAAAGCGTTGTGTAAATTACGATTCAACCCTGTCTATAAGGATATATTGATATGAAATTTGTTTGGATAATCTTCGCCACATTACTTTTGCTCGGTTGCGCCCAAGAAGATCCCAAGGTCGATCTTGTGAAGAGATTTTGGCAAGCTATGGACACAAATGACGCGGAAACTCTGAGGCAAGTTCTTAGTGATCCCAAGCAGGCGGAAAATTTTGCTGATGGTAGCGTGGTTCTTGAAGTCGAAAGCTATGAAGTTCTGGAACCTGCAAAGGAAGGCGTAAATGTAAAATTTGTCCGGTACTGCTATCCGGATATAATTGTATCGACAGTTATTTCCGAAAAGGACGGCACGCCGAAAATTGATCTAAAGGCTACTTTGCAAGCGCAAATGAAACAGATGGCAGGCGTAAAACCCACTGAAAAATATTGCTATCAGTTTCAAGACAGGCCAATGCAAGGCGTGATAAATGGTAAACCTTGGCAAGCTGATCATATGAATCGTCAAATGATAGATTTTGGTACAAAGAAAGAAGAAAAACTTTCAATTGTTGCCGAACCCTGTCCACAAGAGAACTGTTTTATGCTCTCTACTCCAAGTGTTCTTGTCAGCAACCTGGATCTTTCTGGAGATGGAGGAAATTTCGACAATAGAAACAATATTACAATTTTCACTCCTCCCGGCGACAATAAGATTTTGTCCGAAGGAAGTTATAGAGTTTCTACTTCCAGTGATGGTAAAACCAAGCTGGAATTAAGTTTTAAAGATGATAGTGGTGATAATATAAATGGCTACATTTTCTATTAATCGCATATAACAATAAGCGGGTATGGGACATCTTGAGGTGCCTCCCTATCCCGATTGACTGTAAAGGGTGCTATGAAGAAGTTTTCCGTTTTGCTTGTTTTTTACTCCAGGGATGTGTGGTATGCGAATGCATTGACATGAAGTGCGAGCGAGAAGTTAAACCAATAGATAAAACCTTCGATGTGACTCTCGAGTATCAAGACAGCAAGATGCGCGTGAATAGAAAGTGCGAAGAGTATTACGATGCTATGTGCGCAGAGTGCGGAAATTACTGGACTGTTCGTGAAGTTGGCTTTGAATCGCAGTATCAAACCAGCAAGTTTCAGTTTGCCGATGCCAAATTGGGGGGAATTGAATCTCCAGTCCCCAGTTGCAGAGACATGGTTAATGGTAGGGAGCAAGTAGTCAAAAAGAAGAACTGGACTCGCTTCCCTTGATCTGCCATTATCCCGCCCGCTCAAACATCTACCGACATTAACCAGCCCAATACAGGACATTCCACTCTATGAGCAAACTACCCAATTGCCCCAAATGCGAGTCATCATATAGCTACGAAGACGGTTTGTTATATATTTGCCCGGAATGCGCCCACGAATGGTCACAGCAGGGCGAGGAAGAGGGCGGTGATGTCACCCCGGTATATAAAGATGCCAACGGCAACCCCCTTAGCGACGGAGACACGGTTACCGTGATCAAAGACCTCAAAATCAAGGGCTCGTCGCAAGTGGTAAAAGTAGGCACCAAAGTGAGAAACATTCGCCTTGTCGACGGTGACCATGATATCGACTGTAAAATTGATGGTATCGGCGCTATGAAACTCAAATCCGAATTTGTCAAAAAAGCGTAATCAGATACCTGACCAGTCTGACTTCGTCATTTTTTTTGAAATTGACCCGCTCAATAACGGGAATTTTTGATATTTATAAGAGAAATCTCCAGATAATAAAAATTTACTTGAGGGATTGGGAGGCAGCTTTTGGAAAAAATTTAAAAATAGACTCACCAAATAATGTAATCAACTGTCCTTGCTTAAACGCAGATTATTGTCGATTAAAGGCAGGAAAATTGAAAAATAGTTCGTTCAAGTTGCTGTTACATCGATATAATTATTAAATAGAAATACAAACAGTTCGCATCATCTCTTCTAATGCCCTGGCGCAGGGTATAAGATTTCCGCTTGTAATGGCTCTGCCCCCACTACCAATTCTGGCCTCTCGGCTTGCTGTGACTTTTTCTGTAATCACATGCAGCCGGCCTGAGTAAGGACGCTACAGTTATGGTCAAGTTAAAACTGGTCAAGAAACCCCCGGTATCTAAACAGGACGACAATGCACCGCGCTGGCGCATTCTGGTGGCAGACGATGATGCGTCTGTACATACCGTGACCCGCATGGCACTCAGGAATTTGACGTATCAGGGCCGCGGAGTGGAAATCCTGAGCGCGCAAAACGCGACGGAAGCCAGAGCTCTGCTGGCGGAGCATACGGATATCGCCATTGTTCTGCTCGAAGTGGTGATGGACTCGGACGACGCTGGCCTGAAACTGGTTCGCCACATTCGGGAAGTGCTGGGCAATAACCATATCCGTATCATTCTGCGCACCGACCAGGCCGGGCAAGCGCCGGAAGAGGAAGTGATTGTCAAATACGATATCAACGATTGCAAAACCAAAACGGAAATCACTACACAGAAGCTGTTTTTCAGCACCATTACCGCATTGCGCACCTGGGATCACCTGCGTGCGCTGGATATGCATCGCAAGGGCTTGCAAAGGATTATCGAAACCTCGGATTCCCTTCATCAGGAACACTCGTTGCAACTGTTCTCGTCCGGTGTGCTCACCCAGCTCGGTTCAATGATGAGCGTGGGGGATAACGGCATGTTGCTGGTTCAGTACGACAAATCCCGTTCCGATGAAGACAACAGGATAATAGTCCTTGCGGCCAGCGAGTCGTGCTGGACGGTAGCGAGCTGCGATTGGGAATCGCTGCCGGTTACCAGTGAAGTGCGTGAAATGATCCTGAACACCTTTGACACTCAAGGTAACAGTTACGGCGCCAGTCACACCACCTTGTATTTCGGGCATGAGGATTGTGAAGAGCCGTCTCAGGTGGCTTATTTACACTGTCCCATGCCAGACGAGGAAACGCGCAACCTGGTGGAGCTGTTTTGCAACAAAATCACCTCAAACTTCCGCAAACTTTATCTTTATGAGCAATTGTGGGAAAGCAAAACCCAACTGGAACGCGAGCTCGAAGACACCACCCGGGCATTGGGCAATGCCCGCTGGCGCCTTACCCGCTTGGCAACAACCGACGCGCTCACCGGAGTTCCCAATCATCTGTATTTCAGTGAGCAACTGGAGCGTGAAATAGCCCGGCAGTCTCGCTGCGGAGGTGTGTTTTGCGTGGCCATATTTGAAATTGACGATTTCGAGTATATTGCCACCCGTTACGGTGAAACAGTGAGCGACCGCATATTGCAAATGGTGGCAGAGCGACTCAGGCAGAGTATTCGCGCCGTCGATTTGCCGGGCAGGATCAGCGGCGCGCGTTTTTCCATATTGTTTGTGGACAGTCGGCTAAAGGAAGCCAGGAATTTGATCAACCGCTTGCGCGTGGCGGTGTTAAAACACAGTCTTGGGCCGGTTGGCAAGAAGCTGACCATCCGCGCCGGTGTTGTGCAGGCGCAACCGGGCGAGACGGCAACAGCTCTGTTGATGCGCGCCAGTGATGCTCTGTCTGTGAACTGTTAACCATCACCCTCGACCAGCCCGTGACAGCATTTGGCACATCCCGCGTGACAGCCACCCAAAACGCCGTATAATCGGCCTTTTGGTCACCCGTTCCGGATAAACGGGCGAGGCTGGGCTGGAATGACCGGAGGCAAGCTGCTGGAAAGGCGTCATTTGATACAACAAATTGGCATCACGTCGCTGTTCGCATTGATGGGCGTGTCGCTGGTAATGGGTATGGAAGCTGGCACAGCTGTGTGGCAGGTGATGATTCTGGTTGTGATCACCTGGCTTTCAGTGATGGTTGTGCTGCGCTTCAGCAATCTCCAGCGCCAGCAACAGGAGCTGATGGACAATAAGCAATTATTGCTTGAAGTGATGCTGTCGTCCTCGCCGGTTGTGGTTTGGACCCTGGACCCGTCCGGTAAAATTACCAGCTTCAAGGGTCGAGCGAGCCGTTTTGCCGGTGTTGAAAGTAACAAGGTGATCGGTCAGCGTATATCTACTTTTTTTCGAGAGTCCCCCCCTCTTGTACGTGAAATTCAGCGCGCTCTGAAGGGCGAAAAGTTCATGACTTTTCAAGAGTTCAAGGGCCGCTATTACCGACACCACTTTCAACCTCACCTGAATTATAGCGGCGCTGTAGACGCAGTCCACTGTGTATCTGTCGACTTAACGAAAGAGAAAGGGCTGGAGAAACAGTTGCGCCTTTCTTCAAAAATTTTTTCCAGTACCGGCGATGCCATTGTGGTGACGGATGCTCGCAGGGTCATTCAATCGGTTAACAATGCGTTTGTTGAGATTACCGGATTTTCGGAAGAAGACGTACTGGGGAAAAAACTGGGTTTGCCGCGTACTGCGAGTCAAGATATCTCTTTCTATAAAAAAGTATGGCGAGACCTGAAAAACCGTGACTCGTGGCGCGGTGAAATCTGGAGCAAACGTCGGACAGGTGAGCTGTTTTCCGGTCGCATGACACTCAAAATCGTGCGTGGCCCGGAAGGGGATATCAGCAATTATGTGGCGTTTTTCTCCGATGTGACTGACTTGAAAAGATCACAGGAAGAACTGCGTTATCTCGCCAACCATGACTCCCTGACCGGCCTTCCAAATCGACGGCTTTTTCTCGACCGCCTTGAGCAGGCAATCAAGCGAGCCAAGCGGAGTAAGGCCCGCATGGCGGTTTACTTTATTGATCTGGATGAGTTTAAAAAGATTAATGACACTCTGGGCCATCACGTAGGTGACAGTTTGCTGAAAGAGGTTGGCAGGCGCTTGCAAAGTATCGTTCGTGAGATGGATACGGTGTCGCGTCTGGCTGGAGATGAGTTCACAATTATTACTGAAAATGTCAGCAGCTCTGAAGAAGTCAGCAATATCGCGCACAAGGTGCTGGGCATTTTTGATTTGCCATTTCATCTGCATGACCGTGAGTTTTATGTATCTTCCAGTGTTGGAGTTGGAGTGTTTCCAGACGATGGTGAAGACCTGGTAACCCTGATGAAAGGTGCCGACTCGGCCATGTACAAGGCCAAGGCAGAAGGCCGCAATGGCTTTTATCAGCTGTCTCACAAGCCTGCGAGCCACGAGCACACTGACCTGTTTTTTAATTCTGAACTGCGTATGGCGCTAAAGCGTAATCAGCTGTCCATGCTGTATCAGCCCCAGGTAATGATCCAAACCGGTGAAGTGATTGGCTGTGAGGCCCTGATGCGTTGGAACCACCATTCCAGAGGGCAGGTTATGCCACTCACGTTTATCCCGATTGCAGAGCAAACCGGATTGATACACGAACTGGGCGAGTGGGCGCTGAACACCGCCTGTGAACGAATGCAGCAATGGCGACATGATGGCTTGCAGCTCAAGTATATTTCCGTCAATGTGTCTCTGCCCCAGTTGCGCAACCCCGAGTTTCCCGAGCAGGTCAGGCGCGCGCTGCAGCACTCGAACTTGCCACCCGAATCCCTTGTGCTGGAAGTCTCTGAAAAATCCCTGTTGGTAAACATGGAGGACACACGCGGGTTTATTCAGAAACTGGCAGATTTGGGCGTTATTATTTCAATTGATGATTTTGGCACCGGCAAGGCACCTTATGGTTACCTGAAAAACTTGCCGGTTGGGGTTATCAAAATAGATCATCAGCTGATGAAAGATATAAAAATGGGCAAACAGAGCGACAGCCTGGTGCGCGCCATTTTTGGCCTCGGAGATGTTTTGGGGCTTGATGTTATCGCTGAAGGTGTAGAACGCTCTATACAGGAAAAATACCTGCACGCTGTTGGCTGTCGATTCGCTCAGGGCTTTCTGTACGGCAAGCCAATGAGTCCGGATTCATTCAGCCAACTGTTTACCAAAAACACCATTTCCTGAGAAAAGCGCGGGTGCCAAGAGGTTGTTTGTGTGACTCCAGAACGTTTCCAAAAAGTTGTATCTGTTCTGGAGCGCCGCCAGCCCGACCTTACCGTGATAACTGATGATGTGCACAAGGGGCAAAATCTTTCTGCCATAGTACGTACCTGCGATGCTGTCGGTGTTTCTGAAATATATGCAGCTTACAGCGACGGTAACTATCGTGCCCACACCGGCACTGCGCTGGGGAGCCAGAAGTGGGTTGAGGTAAATACCTGTTCTGATATTGGCGAGCCCGTTAAACAACTTCAGGAAAAAGGTTACCAGGTTGTTGCTGCTCACCTTTCCGACCGTGCTGTGGATTTTCGAGCGATTGATTACACTTTGCCCACAGCAGTATTGTTTGGTGCAGAAAAAAACGGCGTAAGTGCCACCTCGAGACAACTGGTGAATCAGGAAGTTGTTATTCCCATGCTCGGCATGGTCAGTTCCTTTAACGTATCTGTCGCTTGTGCTGTGATATTGTGTGAAGCTCAGCGTCAGCGGCAGGTTGCCGGCATGTATAACCGGCGCCGTTTGTCCGATGATAGCTTCAAACGATTATTGTTTGAATGGTGCCATCCGGTTATTGCTGGCTACTGTCGGGCCAAAAAGCTGCCTTATCCCGAGCTTGATGCAGACGGTGATCTTGTCAACCCGTCTGAGTTGAAAGCTCTGTAAATTAAATGTTTTATAAATTAATAGCTTTGTAATTTAAAGCTTTGTATATCGAAAGCTTTGTAAATCGAAAGATTTATAAACAGCTGACTGGCAAAATCCGGTACAGGTTGCGCATTAATTGCAAGAGGACAATTTGCAACGCGGACCCGCCAGGGCTGTTTGTTATCTGGTTTCAGGCTGAACTGACCAGTCACAAACCGGCAAGGATAGTATTACGGAATTACATACAATCGAATTTGTAACGTTGACCGTCCCGCAACGGAGTTGAATATGACCGAGTACACCACACCGCTTAATGATATTCGTTTTGTTCTGCACGACGTTTTGAAGCTGGATGCCATAATTGCGTTGCCGCGTTACGCTGACCTGTCAGCGGATGTGATAGACGCCATTCTGACAGAAGGCGCGAAGTTTTTTTCAGAAGTGGTGGCGCCAACCAATCAGACCGCGGATCGCGAAGGCACAAGTGTTGTCGACAAAAAAGTTGTGGCGTCTCCCGAGCTTAAACAGGCTTACAAGGCGATGGTGGAAGGTGGCTGGCCCAGCCTGGCGGGTAACACAGAGTATGGCGGCCAGGGTATTCCCCACGTTGTGTCGGTGGCAATTGACGAAATGTGTCAAAGTGCCAACCTGGCGTTCAGCCTGTGTCCCTTACTCGGCAAGGGTGTTATCACAGCGCTGGAAGATTATGGCAGCGACGCTCAAAAAGCACTGTATTTGCCAAAACTGATTTCCGGCGAATGGGCAGGCACAATGAATTTAACCGAGCCGCAAGCGGGCAGTGATCTGGCGGCGGTGCGCTGCAAGGCAGTGCCCAGCGGAGATCATTACCTGATTTCCGGGCAGAAAATTTTTATCACTTGGGGCGACCACGATTTTACCGACAACATTGTGCACCTGGTGTTGGCGCGCACACCGGATGCACCGGAAGGTGTGAAAGGTATTTCATTGTTTATTGTGCCCAAGTATCGCCACGATGACGCTGGTGCCATTGTCGATCAAAACGACGTTTACCCGGTTTCGGTGGAACACAAGATGGGCATACACGCCAGTCCCACGTGTGTATTGAGTTATGGTGATAACGGCGGCGCTACCGGTTATCTGGTTGGCAAGGAAAATGAAGGCCTGAAGTACATGTTTGCCATGATGAACCACGCCAGGTTGTCGGTGGGCTTGCAGGGGGTTGCTCTGGGTGAGCGCGCCTATCAGCAGGCGCGTGACTACTCTCGGGACCGTTTGCAGGGAACGATTGTTGGTGCAGATGGCAGAGTGCCTATCATCAAACACCCGGATGTGCGTCGCATGTTGATGTTGATGCGCAGTCAGGTGGAGGCAGGGCGCGCGCTGGCCTATTCTGCTCTGGCTCACTCCGATCAGGTTGCCGGTGCATCCGATAACAAAACCCGGGAATATCATCAGCGCAGAATTGACTTGTTGACACCGCTGGTCAAGGGGTGGTGTACAGAAATGATTCAGGAGGTCGCGTATCTTGGTGTTCAGATTCATGGTGGTATGGGTTTTATCGAGGAAACCGGTGCCGCGCAACATGACAGGGACGCACGCATACTGCCGATTTACGAAGGCACCAACGGTATTCAGGCCATGGATCTTGTGGGGCGAAAACTGTTAAAAGACAAAGGTCGGGGCTTGCAAGAGTTGTCTGCCGATCTTCAGCAAATATTGTCGCAGTTGGACGAGGCGGGCAAACCGTTCAGGGAAATCCATCGTGGCTTGAGACAGGCATTGTTCGTTAGTGACAAGGCCGTGCGCCACCTGTTTACCAATGTCATGGCTGACTGGAGCTTTCCCAACTCGGTGGCGGTAAATATGATGATGTTACTGGGAACAACAGCAGCGGGTGCCATGATCGCAAAAAGCGCGTTAGTGGCTCGGCAGAAGCTGGACAGTAGTGACGGCAATACGGCTTTTTATCGCAACAAGATAATAACTGCGCGCTTTTTCGCAGAACACGTATTGCCGCGAACAACGGGCTACCTGTCATCAATACTGGCCGGGCACGAAACGATTATGGCTATAGACGAAAGCGATCTGTGACAATACCGGGGCAGAGGATGCGGATCGCGATACTGACATTTGACGGGTTCAACGAAACCGATTCCTTTGTCGCATTGAATATGCTTGGCCGGGTCAAGCCCGGGGACTGGCAGGTAGCGATTACCAGTCCCTCGCAATCGGTGCAGTCACAAAATGGTGTCATGATTCGTGCGCAACAACCCCTGGAGTTTGCCAACGACGCCGAAGTGGTGCTGGTTGGCAGCGGTCGCCATACACGGCGAGTGGTGCACGATACAGCGGTGATGTCGCGTCTGAGGCTCGACAGCAAACGTCAGCTGATTGGGTCGCAGTGTTCGGGAGCCCTGCTGCTGGCAAAGTTACGTTTGCCGGGCAGTGGTTTGCTGTGCACAGATGATTCCACCAGACCCGCGCTCCAGTCAGAAGGTGTTACGGTGCCTGATCAACCATTTTATTCTGTCGGCAATATTGCTTCGGCTGGCGGTTGTTTATCGTCGCACTATCTCGCTACCTGGGTTGTCTGGCGACTGGAGGGTAAAGCGGCGGCAGAAAAAGCACTGGCTTATGTCGCGCCTGTGGGCGAAAAAGAGCGGTATGTTGCACATGCCCTCAAGGTGGTGGAGCCTTTTGTTGAGGCCTCCGGTGAGATTATTCATACGACAGCCTGAGCATTTGTCCCAAGCGGTTTCAAGACCGATATTTCTGCAGCAACTCAATAAAAGCCCCGGCAGCGTTTGACAGGGTTTTTTCCCGGTGGTGCATATAACCCAGGTCCCGTGACAATTGAATACCCGGAATGTTGATGGTCTTGAGTTCGTCATCAATCATGTGGTTTGGCAAAACACTCCATCCCAGGCCTGTTGCGACCATGGCCTTGACGGTTTCCAGGTAATTGGTCGCCATGGATGTCGTCAGGTTCAGGCCCCTGCTGCGAAATAACTCCCTGACGATGGCGCCCGTCCAGGTATTCAGTTCCGGCAGCACTGCTGGATAGTTCTGCAGGTCTGCCAATGTTGTTTTGCCGGCAAGCGCCAGCGGGTGTTCCGGCGCTGCCACAAACGACATCGGGTCGGGCCAGATTGTGGCAGTAACGACCCGGGGGTTCACGTCACGCGACAGGGTAATAACGGCCAGCTCCCGGGCACCGTGCAGTATTTCCTGGCAGGCACGTTCCGAATCCATAAATGTGGCGTCGACCGATACCTTTGGAAACAGCGCCATATATCGCTTCAGAACCGGGGGCAGCCTGCGCAGGCCGATGTGGTGGCTGATGGCCAGCCGCAGACGGCCACTGACCGAGCCGCTGATGTCGGCAATCACCTGCCGGGTCAGGGACAGCTCCGCCAGAATATTCCGTGCTCGCGGCAACAGTTCCTTTCCACCCTCTGTCATCGATACTGTTCTGGCAATGCGATCAAAGAGCTTGCAGTTCAACTGTTGTTCCAGCAGAGCGATGCGTTTGCTTACCGCCGATTGGGTAAGGTGCAAATTCTCCGCGGCCAGCGAAAATGAACCGGTTTCGGCTACTTTTACAAAGGCTTCAAGCAGCAGGGTATCCATAGTGGTGGCCTTTTTTGATTGGGAACATACATTCTTGTTTGGAATCCATTATATTTAAAAGATGAATTTATTTTATTGCAAGCAGGATCTACACTGGGCGCAATAAATTTTGCGAGACGGAGAGCACAATGGCTGGCAGAACCTTGTACGACAAGTTGTGGGACGCCCACCTGGTAAAACAGCGGGACGACGGTACAGCGCTCATTTACATTGACCGTCAGTTACTGCACGAGGTCACGTCACCGCAGGCGTTTGAGGGCTTGCGTCTGGCTGGCAGAAAACCGTGGCGTGTCGATGCCAACCTCGCCACGCCTGATCATAACGTGCCAACCACTCGCGCCGAGCGCGAGGCCGGTGTGGACGGTATCGAAGACGAAACCTCGCGTATTCAGGTAAAAACCCTGGATGAGAACTGCGACTATTTTGGCATTACCGAACACGGCATTAACGATCCCGGCCAGGGCATTGTGCACGTTGTCGGGCCCGAGCAGGGCGCGACATTGCCCGGCATGACCATTGTCTGCGGTGATTCCCACACTTCTACCCACGGCGCTCTCGGCGCCCTGGCTCACGGAATTGGCACGTCTGAAGTCGAACATGTATTGGCCACCCAGTGCCTGATTCAGCGCAAAATGAAAAATATGCTGGTGCAGGTGAACGGCAAACTGGGTTCGGGTGTTACTGCCAAAGATGTGGCTCTGGCAGTGATTGGTAAAATTGGCACCGCTGGCGGCGGTGGCTATGCCATTGAGTTCGGCGGTGATGTTATTCGAAGCCTGTCCATGGAAGGGCGCATGACGGTCTGCAATATGGCAATAGAGGCCGGTGCTCGCGCCGGTATGGTAGCTGTGGACGACATCACCATTAACTATGTTAGGGAGCGTCGTTATGCGCCAAAAGGCAATCAATGGGCGCAAGCGGTAGCTTGCTGGCAAACCTTCCACAGTGATGAAGATGCCGTATTTGACAGCGTTGTTGAGTTGCAGGGTGACGATATTGTGCCCCAGGTAACCTGGGGTACGTCGCCGGAAATGGTTTTGCCGGTGCATGGCACCATTCCCGATCCCGACAAGGAACAAAATCCAACCAAAAGTGAAGGCATACGCCGCGCCCTGGATTACATGGGGTTAAAGGCAAATATGCCGGTTATTGATATACCGGTGGACAGGGTTTTTATTGGCTCTTGTACAAATTCTCGTATTGAAGACCTGCGAGCGGCGGCGGCTGTGGCAAAAGGCAGAAGCCGGGCGGGTTCTGTAAAACAGGTGCTGGTGGTGCCCGGTTCCCAGGCGGTAAAGGCCCAGGCAGAGGCCGAGGGCCTGGACAAGATATTTACTAACGCCGGTATGGAGTGGCGTGAACCGGGGTGTTCCATGTGTCTGGCCATGAATGCCGACAAGCTTGGCAAGGGTGAGCATTGTGCGTCCACGTCCAACCGCAATTTTGAGGGGCGGCAAGGGTTTGGCGGACGCACTCATCTGGTGAGCCCGGCGATGGCTGTCGCGGCTGCGGTTACCGGGCATTTTGTTGATGTGCGCGAATTGATGGGAGACTGACATGGAAAAATTTATTGTTCACAGAGGTATTGTCGCGCCTATGGATCGCGCCAACGTCGATACCGATATGATTATTCCCAAACAGTTTTTAAAGTCGATCAAACGCACCGGTTTTGGTGTGAACCTGTTTGATGAGCTGCGTTATCTGGACGAAGGCTATCCCGGCCAGGATTGTTCACAGCGGCCCCTGAATAGTGAATTTCCGCTAAACCAGCCACGTTATCAAAATGCATCGATACTGTTGGCCCGGGAAAACTTTGGTTGCGGCTCCAGCCGTGAGCACGCGCCCTGGGCGTTGCTGGATTACGGCTTTCGCGTAATTATTGCGCCGGGTTATGCCGATATTTTTTATAACAACTGTTTTAAAAACGGTTTATTACCGGTTGTTCTGGATGCCGATATCGTTTCGCAGCTGTTTCGGGAAATGGAGAGCAATGTCGGATATGTATTGACGGTGGACCTTGAGCAACAGGTAATTATGGGCGCTACGGGCAAAGATATTCCTTTTGAGATTGATGGCGCGCGCAAACACAGTTTGCTGAACGGGCTTGATGATATCGGGGTTACCCTGCAAAGCACCGATGCAATCAGGGCATTTGAGCGCGATTGGCAGCAGCAGTGTCCGTGGCTGTTTGGGGCTATTAAATGAATGGGTCGCACGTCGGTCGTCGCACGTCGCACGCTAAAGATTCGCGCCATCGCTTCGCTCGGCATTGGGGGTTGGTGGTATTGGGGTGCGACGAACGACGTGCGACCAAAATCAAGGAAGCTGATATATGAAGAAAAAAATTCTGATTTTACCCGGCGATGGCATTGGCCCTGAAATTATTGCGCAAGCAGAAAAGGTGTTGCGCGCGGTCGACCAAAAGTTTGATCTTGGTCTGGAGCTTGACCATGGCTTGTTGGGCGGCGCTGCTATTGATGCCAGCGGGTCGCCTTATCCGCAGGAAACCCAACGCCTGGCAAAGGCCGCCGATGCCATTTTACTGGGCGCGGTAGGCGGTCCCAAATGGGACAATATAGAGCGTGATATTCGGCCGGAAAAGGGCTTGCTCGGCATTCGCTCGCAACTTGGGTTATTTGGCAATTTGCGCCCGGCAATGCTTTACCCGCAACTGGCGGATACTTCTTCTCTCAAGCCTGAACTGGTTTCAGGACTGGATATTTTGATTGTGCGTGAATTGACCGGCGGTATTTATTTTGGTGAACCGCGGGGCATTGGTACCAATGCCAATGGTGAACGCGAGGGCTTTAATACTTACCGCTACTGCGAGTCCGAAATTGTTCGCATCGGGCGCATGGCGTTTGAAGCGGCGCGCAAGCGCAATGGTCGCGTGTGTTCGGTAGACAAGGCAAATGTGCTGGACGTTACCGTGCTCTGGCGCGAGGTTATGACTGAACTGGCCAAAGATTACCCCGACGTGGAACTGAGCCATATGTATGTCGATAACGCCGCCATGCAACTGGTGCGTGCGCCAAAGCAGTTTGATGTGATTGTGACCGGCAACATGTTTGGCGATATTTTGTCCGACGCAGCGGCGATGCTCACCGGGTCCATTGGCATGTTGCCATCGGCGTCACTCGATGCCAATGGCAAGGGGTTGTACGAACCCTGTCATGGTTCAGCGCCCGATATTGCCGGGCAGGGTATCGCCAACCCATCAGGCCTGCTTAACGGTGCTATTCTGATGCTCTATCATATCGGGCAGGGCGAGGTAGCCGCCAAAATCGGCAACGCGCTTCTCTATACATTGGAGAACGGCCAACACACGGCCGATATTGCCAAGAAGGGCGAGAAGGCGCTTTCGACTATGGAATTCGCAAAAGCCGTCGTGAAGAACCTCGGCAAAGAGCCAAAGAATCTGACGTCATTTGCTTCGGGCAGCGGTAAGCCGGTCAAGCTGCCGCGTCACGAAGATACCACTCAGTCGGTCCGCACCAAGCGCCTTACCGGAGTTGATGTGTTTGTCGATTTTGACGACGCCGACGCCGCTGGTCTTGGGAAGCGCCTTAACGAGTGCGGTCTCAGTGGTTTGTGGCTCGAGTCCGTT
>JBNKFQ010000194.1:0-6230 GCA_050289385.1 Porticoccaceae bacterium
GGGTTGGTACCAGGACATCAAAAGTAAAACCCCAGCCGGCATCCTGCGAGAGCAGGTTTACCAACAGGCCATCCACAATCAGATGTTGTTTCGCTTGGCGGAGCAGGACGAGCAGAGACTTTCAATGCTCGCGTTGCTGGCGATTTCCGAGCTGGAAAAATCCCGGCCGACACCTCCGGGCAAGAGGTAATGCAGCGTGTGGCTCCGGGTGTGTTCCTTGGCGATGTGTGGGTTACCAATGCTGCTGGCACAGGTCGCCGTTGCCGGTTCGTTTGGCTTCGGTCCCTGTTGTCCGCCCTCCACCTGCGGCATCGTTCCCTGTGACAGAAGGTGTGCGGGTCCATCCATTCGCCAAATGGGCATCTTGGTATCCGGCGCGGCCGACGGTTTGAGTGCGGTGTATGAGACGCTGGGCAAAGACCTGCTTGACGTTGTCCAGTCCATGAGCAACCTGGGGATCGATATTACCGACGCCTATACCACGCGAAATAACGATCTGCTCAAGGGACTTGAGGCCTCTACCGCGCGCATCGAAATGGCCTATGCCCAGACGGAAAAAAACCTGGAGGGCTACACTGATCACACGGTCACGTCGCTGGTCAACGCTCTCACTGAGCAGAGTGTGGTTAGGGGGATTGAGGATAACCGCTTGACCATTGGCGAGACGACCGAACCGGTGAGCGGTGACACCGGGGCCAACCTCGCGTTGACCTTTCAAACACTTGAGGCCCAGATGGCGCAGGTGTTGGGCCCCTCGGTGGAAGGGTTTCTGCACTATATGAAAGACGGCAACGACACGGTTGCCGCCGCCGGAACTGGGCAGCACAGGGTCCGATCGCTCGCCGCTCTGGAGAATTTTGACCGCCTGGATTATTTGTTGACGCATACGGTATTGGACGACGCGCACTACCAGTCGATGCAGGACTTGATTGGGTTGACGGTATCGCCAACACCGATGCGCGAGGGTGACCTGCCGCTGGAAACCGATTACGAACTGAACCGGCGTCGTCACGCCGTTATGCTGGCGATCGCCTATGGCGCGCTGATGATGCCGGCACTGTCGCGCAAGGGCATCGACAACGGTGATTGGGTGGCGTACTACCAAGACCTGTTGCGCAATGGGTCGGGCAGAGCGGGGTTGACCGCCGTTTACCGGGCGGACATCCAGGGCCGGCTGACCGACCCTGAGTGGTGGGCGTCAGTACGGCGCTTGTCGACGACAGGGCTTCAGCGGGAAATCACCTACCAGCGGGCGATCGCTTTGCACCTGCAGGATCGGATGGACATATTGTCGCAATCGGCAGATCAAGTGTTGGCCGTTACCCTGGCAAAGCGGCTGGAGACCGAGGCCAGACAGGCCAGACGGATTCACGAGCAGCCATGAAAACGATCGGGGTGCTTATCGTCGCATTGGTAATATCGCCCGCAGGCTACGCCTGGCAGCCGTGCCTACCGTTTTGTGATATGGCGTGCGGGGGGGTGGCGCTAACCGAGCTGGGGGTGAATGTCACTGCCGCAATGCAGCAACAGACTGGGACCAACAAGGCGCATCTGCAGGCATTGAGTCAGGTCGCCCGGAGTGTGGTCGATTTGGGGGTCAATTCATCCAATGCCTGGACCAACGCCACCCGGGATCAACTGAGCGCTCTCGACGCACGAACCGACCGGCTCCAACTCGCCCAACTGATGGCCATAAAAGCCGGGGAGGTGGCCGCTGATACGCTTACCAACACCTTTGCCGCGGCATTGAGACAGGCGTATGTAGTCGAACGCGTCAGCGAAAATCAGGCGATGTTGGGTCCGTCGTCCATGCCGGAAACCGGAGAGATCGGCGCATTGGCGGCGGCGGATCGAAAAACCGCCTATCTGAAGTCCCAACAACTGGTAATGGAGATTACCGGTAAACAACAGACATACATCAATGAGCTCAAGCAGGGAGACACCTCCATTGCTGTCAGCGCTCGCCTGTCGGCAGTCGATGGCATCGATTACGAACCTCTGTTAGAGGCTTCCCAAACCCTCTCCGACGATAACTTGAACCATCAACAGGCGCAGCTTACCTATTTGACCAATCCGAAACCGTTGCCTGTGTTAGACGACGCTACCCGGGCGACGCCGGAAGGTGAACGTTATGAATTGGCGCGCCGGGTATACAACAGTAATGTGATGTGGATTTACGCTATTGCCGATCAGTTGATTGCCAGCAGGGCAAAACTCGCGAGTGCCGACTGGGTGCGCTCTTACGCACACCGTGACAGTGCCGACACTGGGTTGAGTTTCAGCGAAAGTCTGGGGTCGTTGATCCTGGGCCGCATTAGTTCAGAAGGCTGGCACGCGAATATCAAACGGCAAAATGAGACCGGGTTACAGCGCGAGTTGACATACCTGCGGGCGGAGGAAAACGTCCTGCTGTTTGTATTGTCACAGCGCCGCTCGTGGCGCAACCAACTGCTGGCATTGATCGTTCTTCAAAAATTGAGGGCGAAACAGCTCGAAGTGGCCGCATTGGCAATTTGAAGTTGCCGTGTTTATGCCGCCAACAGTCGAAATTGTCCGAAAGTGGGCTGTTGTTAATGTGTCGCGGGCGTATTCTGTGGTTGGTAAATTAAATTAGTGGGAGGATGATGTGATGGAGGGAGATAACCCACCGAATGCGCCCGACAACGGCGGCACTGCGCTGAGCGACCAACCGGCGTTGCCCCAGACACTGGAGTCGCCATCCCCAACCGATTCCGAGATACCCGGGCCGGACGATTCGGAGTTGGCAACCAACGCTGGAAATTTGGAGACACCGACCGAATACCAAAGCATTCCTGATGAGAATGCCCAGTTGATACCCGAATCGGCAGCCGACCAAAACGAAGAAACCGAGGCCTTATTGAGTGAGTTGGCCGGCGACACCGACGACGACGATCCAGACGACGATCCAGACGACGAATCGGAAATCCACCGAGACTTACAGGCAGGCCATGCGCCAGTCGCAACCGATATACAGCCGTTACCTGACCTGGAAATCAAGGACGAAAACCCTCCTGATCTCCGAGGGGCAATGCCGACCGATTCGGTATCGCCACCGTCGCCGAATTTGACGCGTTCCACCAACGACAGCACGCCTGTCACTAAAGCCTCTACCAATGCGCGCAATACCGGTGGCGCAGGCAACAGGGGCAGCGGAGAAGGCGACAGCGAAGGTGTCGAGGAAGACGAGAACACCGAGAAGGAAAAGAAGCAGCAGCAAATGGGTATGGCGCCGGGTTATCCCGCGCCACCGATGATGCAGTCGAATGTGTTCGGTTGGGTTGGGGTCGCTCTCGGCTCATTGGTGGGTGGTGTGGTTAGCGGTGGCGCTTGGCTGATCAAAGGCGCGCTCGGCTTGGGAGGTCAGGATAAAGACAAGGTCCAAGCGGTTCAACAAGCGGTACTGAATAACACGCCGGCGGCCGCCAACGACCAATCGCATCAACAGCAAATAGCCGATTGGCGGCAGAGGCGATTTGACGGCGAATTTACCCGATTTCAACAAGAGATGGATGCGTACCACCAGGTAATGGACCGTCTGGAGAATACCGAGCTGGCCAAACTTAAACAAATGGAAGAGAGCGCCGATCCGGCAGTGCGGGCCAGAGTGCCGGAGATGGTGAAAGAAGCCAAGAAAAAGCTGGATTATCTCGGTGTTGACCGCGATTTGGGCGCGTCTCTGCAGCGCATCGGGCAGTGTGCGAAGCGTGTGGGAATGGAAGCGCAACACAATTCTGATGATTTAAAAAAGTTTGAAGCGAGCATGGCACGGTGGCAGGGAGAGGCGAAAAAGCGGTTGGATTGTCTACCAGAGCAGGAAAAAAACAGAATGATGGACCGTATTCAGCAAACGTACGATTCTGTGATGAATAGCCTCAGAGCGATATTTTCAAAATCCATGGGGATGCGTTAATTCGGAGTGTCGCCCAGCAGAAAAGGGAAGCGCCGCTATTTTCAATGACTAAAAAATGTTGAAAATGTAGAAACCGCCAAATGTGTTGAGAGCATACTTAAGTGGCTCCATTATATACAGACTAGCTGTGGGTGTTAAACCGAGATGATTTCCAGACAAGGATGGGTGATCAGGGCGGCAGCCTGGCAGTAAAATGCCAATCGCTTTTCGAAGAACATTTCAAAGAAGGCATTCATGTGGCCGGGGAAAAACAATTAACTGCTGTATAGTGGATTGATAACAACCGTCTTAATAAACCGATGAATCAACATATGATCTAGTGGGCTCTTATTGGACATTTCCTGTGGCATCAATAAGGCCATCTGAAATATTTGAAATTTAATTCACTGTTTTTTGTAAATCAAAAACAAAAAATATAAGACACAAATCACAAAACAAAAAAACATATAAATCTATTTTATCAAGAGAACGTTTTGGGCGACCTGGCCGTAATTAAATCAAAAAATTTCCAATAAATTCACCGTATTAAATTCATGTGTTTGTGCATTTTTTCTGTGTTATTTTCCCCGCGAATTTTTCATGGGGATGAAATCCTCCATAAAATATTCGGTTTTTAAAAAAATTGGCTCTATCTGATTTTATTGGTGTGGATTATAATAAAAAGCGATAAAAAAACAATTTGCTAAAAATATTACCCCGTCACATTTTTATATTTGATTTTTCCGACTTGTGGTGTTGGGCCTTATGCGCCAACACCAAGTCTCCCGCCTTAAATGGCCGAAAATAAATATTATCGATCGTTGACAATCCATCGTTTTAGGAGTGGCTAATGGAGTTTAGAATTAAGAATGGTTGTACCCGACGTTTGGCAACTGTGCCTATTTTGACAACCATCTGTACCATTTCGGCACTAGCGGAAGCGGATGAATATAATGTCGAAGAAATTGAAATAAGGGTAACTACGGGTTCAAAGATCCCGAGGGTGGCGTCGGAAGTGTCATCGGCGGTTAAGGAAACAACCTCGTGGTCGTTTTCTCAGCAGGGCGTCCATCAACCCACGGACTATCTGACTACACAAACGCGATTGTTCAGCAATCACGCCAATAGTGATAACATTGCCGAGGTCAGTTTGGTTGGCGCGTTCCATGCCAACAGTAGTGGACTGGGTCCGGAAGCTACACTGGTATTGGTGAACGGTAATCGGCGGGTTCTGTCAGCGGCTACCACCAGTGATGGAGCGCAAGCAGTGAATTTGGCGGAGTTGCCACCGGCGATCGCGTATGACCGAGTGGAATTTCAACCCAGTGGCGCGTCCTCCGTCTACGGGTCGGACGCGGTAGCTGGAGTGATCAACTACATTACCCACGACAGTTTCCAGGGATGGAAGCTGACCGGAGATTTCGCGGGTACCCGAGACGGTCAAAACGATAAGACGTTTAATGCCATGGTTGGTCAGCGCTATGGCAATGCACATGTGTTGACGGCATTCAGTTACCTGGAGCGTTCGCCACTGTCCGCGGCCGATGTGCGCGAGGAGTACGAATTGCGAAACGCCGGCAGTATCTTCGGACAACCGGCAACCTACCTTATACGTGGCGTTCCCGTTCCCGATCCCGCCTGCGAAGAGGTCGCCCAATCAAATCCCAAAACCACGTCCTACGCTGGATCTCCAGGATTCTGCAACTTCGATTTTGGCGATTTTTTCGGCATCATCAACCAAGAAACAGTGAGTAACTTTTACAGCGAGGTGAAACTGGATTTGTCCGGTGGAGGCAGCCTGAACTTTGAAGCAAGTTATGTCCAGCATGATACCACCGCCACAACGTCGCCCACACAGCCCTTACTTTTGCCGGCGGTCATTATCCCCGCGGATAACCCCGGCAATTTTGCCGGCCATCAAATGCTGATGTTTGGTCGCGTGAATGGCAGTGGCAGCGACGCCACGGAAATATCTGTCACTTCAGATACTTACCACCTGCTATCAGGGTTAACCCTGCCCCTGTCGGAGAACTGGAAGTTGAATGGCACGTTGTCGTATGGGCGGAACGACTATGGATATTCGGATCCCTCTGACATAGCGGTCGACCGCTTTCAGGCCGCTATAAATGGCGAAGGAGGACCGAATGGCGACCTGTATTACAACCCGCTATATAATGCAGACAACGACCCAGCCGTGCTGGATTACATTCGCGGGGTCTATGCCTATGACGCCAAGTCTTCACTGGCCGTGGCTGACGTATACCTCACGGGCCGCTTAGCGGGGCTGCCGGGAGGTGATTTGAAAATTGTGGTTGGAGCA
>JBNKFQ010000195.1:0-28418 GCA_050289385.1 Porticoccaceae bacterium
ATGCTACGCGCGCAAAGGGTAGTGGTCCTTTCGCTGGTACTACAGGTGGAGGCTTTTTCTGGAGGGCGAGTAAACCCAATGGCGAAAATATTGGTACGCGTTGATAAATTCAACTGGCTTCGGCATATGGGCAAACTAAAAAAATGGACGCCATGATGAACCGTCAATCAAGTTGCCTGGCCATAAATAATTTGGGCAAAAATATCGCATAGATATTGGCAGTTGGCGCTTGATTGGCATTAATTCCACCGTCATCACCGATGCTTATAGAGGTATCGGTGGTGATTCGCATACAGATTCCGGATTAACTGCTGAATCTGCTTATCTGTAAAGTGAATCAAGACTGAATCAAGGATGGGCAGTGAAAGTTTTTCCCTGAAAAAAACGCTTAGAGTATACATGGTGTACTTCATTTTTGAACTGGGGCGATTCAGAGTGTTAATTGTTTTTTGCCTGTCCTCAAGTTTCTTTATTCGAAAACCACCTGTCTTCAGGTGGTTTTTGTTTTTAAAGAGTCAGGCCCAGCCACTTATCAATCTTGGAGTTGTGTGATTTGGCTGCTCTCAACAATGGAACTCCGCCAGGCCTGTGGAGCTAGCCGGCTACAGCTGTCGGTCAAGGGCTTCGGGGTGACGGCCTGTCAGTGTCTGCCTGCAAGGGTCAAAATGTGCCCAAATTTATTTTAACAGTCCAACTCAGGGAAATCCGACCTGAAACCGTGTATACCTATAGGAGAGGTATAAACGTGGTTGGGGCACCGGACCTTTAATGCCGCACGATCGAAACAACATTGTCGACTTTGCCCACCGTTATCGCGAAACCCGCGAGCAAGCGCTCGAACGGCTTTATAACGAATACGGTGAGGCTTTGCGTGCCTTTGTGCTTGGCCGTACGGGTGGCGATCAGGAAACCGAAGATGTGGTGCAGGAAGTATTTGCGCGCCTTGCCAGTTTGGAAGAATTACACGAAAAACTGCCGGCCGGTCGTTACGACAATAGAGCTTACTTGTTTACCATTGCCAATAATTTGCTGGTGGATCGAGAGCGGCGGCGAATTGCGCAAAGCCGGTACGACACTGAGCAATTAAGCAAAGATAGTCACAATATACTGGAAATCTCCCCGGAATCCATTTTATCGGCCAAGCGCGAGCTGGATCTGATGAAGCGCGTTATCCTCGAAATGCGGCCCACCTGGCGCCAGGCTTTTGTGCTGCATCGCTTTAAGTATTTGGGATATCGCGAAATTGCCGAACATATGGGAGTAAGTCTCAAGCAAGTGGAAAATTTTATGGCCCAGGCTCTGGTTAGAATCCGGAAAGCAGAACAGCGCATTCGAGATAGCGAATCTCAGGAGGGTAAACACAATGGATAAATCCACTACCCACGAAGCGGCCAGAGAATTCGCACGATTACTGTCTGGCGAGAAAAGTGTACAGGATGTGCGTCAGGGCAAAAACTGGCGCAGTCGCGACATCGCCTGGCAAAAAGATTTTATTCATACCGCGCACACCCTGGCTGATTTGGAGGCATTGGCAAACGACCCGGATATTCTCGCCCTGGCAGAGCCGGCGCCAATTGTGACGCGGTGGGTGAGAAAATATCGCAAAAGTCTCGCGGCCGCAGCCGGTGTTTTATTGGCTGTGGCAGTGTCATTGTTCCATGTGTTTGAAAGCGAAACGAAATCGGAATTGGGAACGGACGTCAAACGTTATGTCACAAGGGTTGGTGAGCAAAAAACCATTGATTTATCGGATGGCAGTATTATGACATTGAACACCGGCACCCAGGTATTGGTGGACATAACCGGGGAGGCTCGCCGGGTGATACTGGAGCGGGGCGAGGTGTATTTTGATGTGGCCAGCGATGCAACACGCACCTTTAGTGTAGACCTTGGGGTGAGGTCGGTGACGGTGTTGGGAACGGCATTCAATATCCAAAAAACGCCGGATACTTTTACGGTATCGGTTGCCGAGGGTATGGTGTCGATTCATAAAAAGGATGTCTCTGTATCATCTTCTTCTCCCTTGCTGGTCGCGCCGACAGGTGAGTTGGTTCGATTGCCTTCGTCAGGGCAGCAGCGCCTGCAGGCGGGAAGGGCGGCAACATACGATGCCAATACCAATGAAATTGTTGGTTTTACGCCGACAAATATAAAACGCTTGCACAGTTGGCGCACAGGGCTGATCCAGTTTGATCGGGAACCTCTATATAAGGTTATTCAGGAATTAAATCGTTACAGCGCAAAAAAAATTCTCATTGAAGACATGACCATTATGGACATGAAAATCTATGCTGCGATTAAGGTCGGTAAGGTTGAGGATGCCTTGGTAGGGCTGGAAAATACTTTGCCGATTAAGGTGACGTCGTATTTTGATCGGATTGTAATTGTTGGAAGAGACAACTAAAAGCTGTCAGCTTCAGGCGGCAAGTATTGACTGCAAAGTGTCACTGAAGTGGCGGATGTTGCAACAAAATAAGTTGGCCTGGTCGCAATACATTCAATTAAAACCATTTCCGACTGTGTATGTCTATCTCTTGCAGCTGTCTTTTAGGGGTAATTGGTTTTAACTCCGTGTAGTAGATGAGAGCCCCAAAAAATACAAGGGCAACTCAAGTCTTACGATTAATTGCCAAGAGGTGGGAAAGTGAAAAAGCATAAGTCAATTACTCTAATGTCACTATCAGCGGTAATGTTTGGGGTGCTGGGTTCGGTATCAGCAGCCGATACCGAGTCATTTGATCTCAACATAAAGAGCCAAAACGCCGGGTCCGCATTGTTGCAACTGGCTGAAAAATCCGGCGTTCAGATTATGGTGCCGGACGCCATTGGTAAAAACATTATGCTGCCGTCGGTAAAGGGGCAGTACACGCTGTCCAGCGCATTGGACAGATTGTTGCAAGACACAGGCCTGACTTACAAATTTACGTCAGATGATTTGGTAGTTATTAATTCCTTTGGCGGAAGCAGTGATACAAGTACTGCGAACAAGTTGCAAATGGATGATCAAAGAAAACAGGCCATTGAAGAAATTATAGTAACGGCTACCAAACGGGAAACCAGTTTGCAGGACACCGCCGTGTCCATCAGTGCATTGAGTGGCGATACTATAGAAAAGCGCGGGCTGGTGCAGATGGGGGATTATCTAAGTACACTGCCGGGAGTAACAATGCAAGATCGGGGGGCTGGCCAAAACTCCATCGTTATGCGGGGTATTGGCGTCGATCCTGCAGTCGAGACCGAAGCAGTCGGAACCTATTTTGGTGAAACGCCGGTGACGGGAATCGGGCTCTACGGCTCCGGTCATGCCGATTTCAGGATGGTGGATATCGAGCGAGTCGAGGTGCTTCGGGGCCCCCAGGGCACGCTTTACGGATCCGGATCTATGGGGGGTACCGTGCGTATTATTCCCGTGGAACCAGACCTGACGCAAGCCATGGGTACAATTAGGGCCGGGTATTCACGAACCGGAAAACTGGGTGGTGACAACACGACTCTTGAGGGGGTATTCAATCTGCCGTTGGTGGCGGACCGTCTGGCTGTCAGAGGTGTGGCCTATCGTGTAGACAATAGTGGTTATATTGAAAACATAGCGGGGAGCTACCAGGGCAGTAATATTACTCTCGCTAAAGCACAAGCCTATGGCGGTATAGCCAGGGATATTGATGATATCGGCAGTGATGAAACCACTGGTTTCCGGCTGTCCGCCCTGTGGCAGGCGACCGATAAGCTGGCGGTGGCGTTGAGCTATGCCAGACAGGATACGGAACAGGAAGGATTTCCCGAAGTCGATCTGAAACTTCCTGGTACCTATCAACAAATTGCACTATTGCCGGGAAGCACGGTTCCTCAGACTTCCGAAGGCGATACTCCAGATCCGGAGGGGCTGCAGTCGGAGCCTCGCCTGGCTAATGTCCTTGTGGACTATGACCTGGGTTGGGGAAGCCTACATAGTGCATCTTCCTGGGTTAAGTATGAGGGTGCCCGAAATTTTGACTTTACATGGCTGGGTTTTACGCCTGGCCCCTATTTCGCAACCGCCCGAAAGCATGTTGATACCTTTGTAGAGGAGCTGCGTTTTACCTCGACATTTGATGGTCCGCTACAGGTGTTGGCGGGCATTTACTATGAAGATCGGGATTCAAGAGATGTTGGTTCGGAAGGTTTTTCCGGTAGCGCCGAAAGTGCGGCTGATTTCGCAACAGACTTGCAATCCGAGTTCCCTCAAGCGATACCCTCCGATGCGCCGCCAGGATTTGTCTGGGAGGTATGGTATAACAACACAATTTCAGAATCGATAAAACAAAAAGCCTTTTTTGGCGAATTGTCCTACGACATTACCGATCAGTTTAGCGCAACAATAGGCATTCGCGACTACGAGTATGATCAGACATATCAGTCTATTGCTAATGGTTTTTGGAATGCCACGCTTTCACCAACCCTTAATACTGATGCGGCCAATGACTTCAGTGGCCAAACTTACAAGGCCAATTTGTCTTGGACGCCAAACGAAGATTCCCTGATTTATGCCCAATGGAGCGAGGGCTTTCGGTTGGGTGAACCGCTAGAGCACATATTCCAATGTGACGATAACGGATTTTATGATCTGGAGAACGGCGCAAGAGTACCCATTCGCACGGGCACCGATCCCGATACGCTGGAAAATATTGAATTGGGATATAAAACATCCTTCGCCGACAACCGTGGCACCTTCAATGCTTCGCTTTATCATATTGATTGGCAGGGTCTGCCAGTCTTGGTTCCTCTGGCTTGTGGAATTGGAAGAACAATCATCAACGCTGGGGAAGCGACATCGCAAGGTATTGAGTTGGAATCCAGTCTGGCCGTGACAGACAACCTTCGCCTGGACCTGAGCGCCTCCTGGAATGAAACGCAACTGGCGAAGGACAGTGAAGAAATCGGCCGCAAGGGCGAGGATTTGCCCGGCTCAGCGGATTTCAATTTGAGTGCCGGCCTCGAGTATGGATTTGACGTGGGCGGTTACCCGGCCTTCACGCGATTAGACTACGCTTATGTGGGCTCATACGACACGTTTGTTGGTCAGCCATCGTCAATCCCTTCTTCGGGTGATTACCATCAAGTCCATGTCAAGGCCGGCGTTTCCATTCGCAACGTGGATATCGATCTATTTGTCAACAATCTGACCAATGCCGATGATCTGACCTGGACGCACCCCCTTGGAAACGTAGGAACTACTCGTGCCTATCGACTTCGTCCCAGAACTGTTGGCTTGAATTTCAGCTATCAATTTTGACGCTGAAAATAACCCGGTAGTGCCATGATATTTGTTCTGCAATGACCCAGGTGCATGGGTCATTGCAAAACGTTCTTCAGAAAACCGCATTTCCTCCAAACTACGCTTAATGGTTCCGGGCTGTCCAAAAATTGTTTTCACGTTTTATGCTTTGGTTAATCAGTGGTGAGGCACCAGTCGAAATATTGTGATATGAACAAGGAAGGTCAGGAAAACCGTATTTATTCCCCTTATGCCTTTGCCAGCGATTTGATCGCAACCGTTTCATCGGCCAGACCTGAGCTATCGATTTCAACCTGTTGTGTAATCAGACGCTTGCTAACCAAAAACTCCCCCGACCGGTTGAAACAATCCGCGGCCACAAGGCGACCTTTTTTCAGATAAAACACCGAAAAGCTGGCGCCCTCGGTGTCGTTGCCGCGCACCACCACGTCGTCATAATCCTGGTTGAGTCCGGCGATTTGCAATTTGACATCGTACTGCTCCGACCAAAACCAGGGCAGACTATTGTGAGCCTGTTGTTTGCCGCAGATCGAGGCCGCGGCGCTTTGGGCCTGAGCGATTGCATTTGGCACGGATTCCAGGCGCAGGGGAGTATTGTAAAAACCGTTGGGGTGACTGGTGCAATCTCCCGCCGCTACGATATCCGGGTCAGAGGTCATTGCGTATTCATCTACGACGATACCATCGCGTACTTTTAGACCCGCAGCTTCCGCCAGCTCCACATTTGGCACCACGCCGACACCAATAATTACTATGTCGGCGCGAAATTTGCCGCCGTCGGCGCAGATGACATGGGACACTTTTCTGTCTCCTTCAAACGCAGTGACTGCCATGCCCGTTTTTATGGTTACTCCCCGTTGGCTGTGAGTGCGCACAAAAAAATCGGAAATCTGATGGGCAGTCACCTGTGCCAGAATCCGCGGCGCCATTTCCAGAACACAGACCTCCATGCCCATGGCGTTGAGCGCGGCGGCGGTTTCCAGCCCCAGATAGCCACCGCCGACGATGACAACACGGCATCTCTTTTTGGCCCGAGCCTGAATTTGTTCGGCATCGCGAATATGGCGCAAATAAAAAATACCATCGAGATCAGAGCCGGGAATGGTCACTCGGCGTACTCACGATCCGGTACAAAGTGCCAGCTTGTCGTAATGAAGCACTTCGCCACTGTGCAACACGACCGATTTATAAACCCGGTCAATCATCTCCACCCGCGTCCCCAGACGGAATTCGATTTGATATTTATCGTAATCAACGACGGGTCGAATCAGGATATCGTCACGGCCTTCCGTGCCCTCTAAAAAAATCAAGGACAGGAAGTGAATATTTTTCCCCGAAAAAAACGCCATTCAGAGTGTCAATTGTTTTTGCCTGTCCTCAAATTTAGCAGCAGGCGGAGATTTGTGCCGGCGATGCCCGGTATTGCGACCTTCAGCAAGCCTGTGATCCTGATAATACCGGCTTCTGTCACAAAAAATTCGGCGACAAGATACTGATCCGCGACCAAACGGGCCCGCGCACCGATTTTCAGTTTCATATATATACAATTAAAGATTTACATATTGTGACCTTTATGTATTGTTTTTATCGCTAGCATTGCGCATAAATATCCCACACAAACAGAAAACACAACCAATAAAGCATTCGACCACTTCCGTTGCAAATTTCCCGGATCCAGCCGCAACCGATTCGTTGAGCGTGGCGAGCTTCAAAGTCCCGACTATGTTCCACTATTGAGAAGGCATGATGATGATTATCCACTCCCCCAAAACAGGTTTAGCCAAACACTCCGCAAAAATTGCCAACACCGCAATATCGGCCGTCCCGTTTTACCTGCGATTGACAATGCTAGCGGTGTTGATCGGCCTCCACCTGCCAGCCTTGGCGCATCAGCTGGATGCCAGGCCGGGCTTGCCCCAACCCGCTGCACCTGCGGTTGCGGATACGTCGTATCAACACCAGCCACTGCCGCTTAAGCCTGGGCGCCGGTTGCAATATACCGCCGAGGAAGGCACCTGGATGTCAGTGGATGTCAGCCCCGACGGTCGCACGCTGGTCTTTGACTTGCTTGGTGATTTGTACCTGCTACCGATACGTGGTGGCAAAGCGACGCGCATCACCAATGGCATGGCACTCGATGCCCAGCCGCGTTTCAGCCCGGATGGAAAAACACTGGTGTTTACCTCTGATCGCGGTGGCAGCGACAATATCTGGACACTGGATTTAGAGACCCCAAACGCCGAGCCGAAGCCTGTCACCAATGACGGCAACGGCTACTACATCTCTCCGGAGTGGACCCCGGATGGCGGCTACATCGTCGCGTCAAAAAGGCATCACGTGCGAAGCCGCTATTCGTCGCGGGATTTGTGGCTGATCCCCCGCGATGGCGGCAGCGGCGTACAGCTCACCCATTCCCCGGAAAATGACGAAATTTCTGTGGGAGGGCTCACCTACACGTTGGGCGCCGCCCTCTCACCCGCGCCGGAGCAGCGTAATTACATCTGGTATTCCCAATTCGTGGGTCCAATTTTTAACACCAAGCTGCCGCGTTACCAGTTGTACCGCTACGACCGCGACAGCGGCGCCATCCAACAGATGAGCAGCGCCTACGGCGCCGCCATGCGGCCGGCGTTGTCGGACGATGGCAACTACCTGGTGTACGCCTCGCGCTATGACCATCAAACCGGGCTGCGCATTCGCGACCTGCGCAGTGGCGACGAGCGCTGGCTCGCCTACCCCGTGCAGCACGACGAACAGGAGTCATACGCTCGGCTCGACACCATGCCAGGCTACTCCTTTACACCGGACTCCCGCCACGTCGTGGCCTCTTACGGCGGCAAAATCTGGAATATATCGGTGGACGACGGCGAGCAGACACCGATCCCGTTTCAGGCAAACGTCGACATCGGCATCGGCCCGGAAGTGCGTTACGACTACAACATCAGCGACAGCGACCGGTTTACCGCCACCCAGATTCACCACCCGGTGTTGTCTCCGGACGGCAAGCGTCTGGCGTTTACCGCTCTCGACCGCCTGTATGTCATGGATTACCCCAATGGCCGCGCCGTGCGCCTTACCGATCGGAAGACAGGAGAATTTATGCCAGCCTGGTCACCCGACGGTCGCTGGCTGGCCTATTCCACCTGGGACGAAGCCAGGGGTGGGCACATTTATAAAATTCGCAGCAATGGCCGCGGCAAGCCAATTAAACTGACGCAACGACATGGCGCATTTCGCAGCCCGGTATGGTCACCCGACGGCAAGCGCATTGTTGCCATCAAGTATCCCAGCCGGGAAATCCGCAGCATGGCCGCAACCATGTATCTGGGGCACCTGGTCGGCGAATTTATCTATGTCGACAGCAAAGGGGGTGCCGCGCAACACATTGCCTCCAGCGACGACGTCTCAAACCCGCATTTTACCGACGATCCCAATCGTATATACGCCAGCAGCAGGAAGGACGGCTTGATTTCGTTTCGCTGGGACGGCAGCGACGTGAAACAACACTTGCGGGTTGTCAACCACTTGATTTTCTATCGTCCCGCTCCACTCATCACCGCCTCCAGAGATGGCAAGCGGGCCTCGGTGCTCTACAACAACCAGCTGTATACCTTGAAGCTGCCCGCACTGACTGGCAAAGACGCACCAGTGGTCGATGTGGTACAAACAGCTGACGCCTCACTGGCCGCCGAAAAGATCACCACCATCGGGGCCCACTATCCGCGCTGGCACGGAGACCACCTCACCTGGTCGATTGGCAACGCCTTTTTGACTCGCGGCCAGCAACATTCGGCCGACGCCACGGAACGCCGTATCGAAGTACCCGTAATACGCGATACCCCCCGGGGCAAGGTGTTGCTGAAAGGCGCCCGGTTGATCACCCTCAACGGCGACGAGGTGATCGAACAGGGGGAAATGCTGATCGAGAACAATCGCATTGTCAAAGTGGCTCAGCGCGGTCAGATTGCCGCACCACCCGGCACCACCGTGATCGACGTCAGTGGCAAAACCATCGTACCGGGATTTGTGGATACGCACTATCACGCCTTTACCCTCATGGGCGGGCTCAACGCCACCGAACTCCACAGTCGGCAAAACTGGCAGTACCTGACCATGCTCGCCTATGGCGTCACCACGTTGCGCGACCCCCAATCCGGGACGACGGACATTCTGACCTATGCCGACCGGGTACGCGCCGGCGACATGGTGGGGCCGCGGATATACTCCACCGGACCCGGTGTGTTTTGGACCGACCCGATCAACTCCTACCAGGATGCGTTGAACATACTCAAGCGCTACAAGGACTACTACCACACCAACACATTTAAAATGTACCTGTCCGGGCAGCGCCGGCAGCGGCAGTGGCTGATCATGGCGGCGCGCGAGTTGCAGTTGATGCCCACCGCCGAAGCGGGCCTCAACTACCCCCTCAACCTCACACACGCCATGGATGGATATTCCGGCCTCGAACATCTGCTCCACACCTACCCCGTATATCGGGATGTGCGCCAACTGTTCGTCAAGTCGGGTATCACTTACAGCCCCACCATGGTGATCGAATACGGCGCACCGGGCGCGCAGGATTATTTTCACGCCAGCGAAAACGCCCTCGACAACCCCAAGTTGCGCAATTTTACGCCGATGGAGGAGATGATGGTCGAAACCAGTCGTCGCGGCTTTTGGGGGCATAAGAGTGAATACATGTTTCCCCGTCACGCCGAATTCGTCAATGAGTTGATCCAGGCTGGCGGCCGCGCCGCCGTCGGCAGCCACGGCGAATTGCAAGGTCTTGGTTACCACTGGGAGATATGGGCGATGCAATCTGGTGGGTTGAGTCCCCACAATGCTCTGAAGGCGGCCGCAAGGTACGGCGCCGAAGCGATTGGCCTCGGCAATCACCTGGGCAGCCTCGAAGCAGGCAAGCTCGCCGACTTGTTGATTCTTGACAAAAATCCGCTTGATGACATCCGCAATACAACCAGCATCGACCGGGTGATGAAAAATGGTCGACTCTACGATGGTGATACCCTGGACGAAGTATGGCCTCAACAAAACCAGCTGCCGTCGCCTTACTGGCGCACCAACGGGCCGCACGCCACGGCGGGCGCCGGCAAGGCCGTATCGTTAAAGTAATCGTATTGTTAGCGCTCGCGCCCGATGGTTGCGGTCGGGCGCAGCGCAACTCTCGGGTTATATTGGCGGGTTAGATTGGCTGCCATAAATTTGTCATTCTGGCGGCCGCACGCCTGACGTCGCGCCGCCAATCATTTAAATGCCTCAAGTATTCACAGGATTGGCGCTTGGCTTAAAAAATATTATCCAATAACACCGTTCGTTTAGAGAGGGTCGGTATTTTGTGTTCGAATATCAGAGGAACCTCTATGTGCAAAGCGATAATGTGATAAAAAAACCGGAAAGCGACCCAAACAGGCCAGAAGCATTGAGACACGACGTAAACTCCAGGATGCGGCAATTGATTGTATTTACGAAGTCGATTACGCGCGCACTTTTTCGTTACTGTGCCAAACGTTTGATCAATTCGCGTATAAAGTCTGTACATTTGGCAACCTGGTCAAGCGAGATAAACTCATTGGCCTTGTGAGCCTGGTCAATGGAACCGGGCCCACATATAGCTGTGGCAAAACCTGCTTCCTGAAACTGGCCAGCCTCAGCGGCGTATGACACCACTTCTGTATGATTTTCCCCGGTAACAGATCTGCACAATTCGGAGGCCGCGTTGTTTTTTTGCCGGGCCAATGGCGGAGTGTTGGCTGTTGAGCGAGTTTCTATGCTGCATGCGGGGGCCTTTGCCTTCATTTCCACTTCCACCTGTTTTGCGTAGTAGTTGAATTCGTCAAGAAAGGCCTTGCTGTTCTCTACGGGAATCACACGGATATCCCAGTCGAAATTGCATGTGGCGGCCATAATGTTGCCCTGTGTTCCTCCGTTAATTACGTTCACTGTCAGAGTACTGTAGGGTGGATCAAACGGGTTGTTCACTTCTGCCCGTTTTTTATTGGCTTCCCGCATGTCGGAAATTTTGGTTATTAATCTGGCGGCGGCTTCGACAGCAGAAACTCCCTGGTCGGTCTGGCTGGAGTGCGTGGTGAAACCGGTGACATTTGTCGTAAAGGTCGAAATGCCTTTATGGCTGTCCACTACCTTCATCATGGTGGGTTCCCCCACGATAACTGCTGATGGAGCAGGAACCTTGTCTCGTATCTCGGCGATCATATCCGGGGCGCCCAGGCAACCGACTTCTTCATCGTAAGAGAGCGCAAAAATTACAGGGCGTTTGAGATTTGCTGCCAGCATCTCAGGCACAAGTGACAGGCCAATAGCGCAAAAGCTTTTCATATCGCATGTGCCGCGACCGTAAAACTTGCCTTCCTTTTCTGTAAGCGTCCAGGGGTCGGTGTCCCACGCTTGTCCGTCAACGGGTACAACATCGGTGTGGCCAGAAAGCACAACACCATCTGACACTTCGGGGCCAACGATGGCATACAGGTTTGCTTTTTTGCCGTTCTTGCTGGTCACCCGGTGACTGGTAACACCCAGTTCGTTCAGCCGGGTTTCCACATGTTCAATCAGAGCGAGATTGGAACGGCTTGATGTCGTATCGTATGCCACCAGATGCCTGATCCATTCGATTTGTGGTGAAAGGTCTGTCACGATTGATGTTCCTCCAAACACATTGATTGATACTTTGCCAGCAAGAGACCGCCATTCGACATTAGAGTCAGATCAACAGGCCACGGTGTTAACTGAAAGAATATCGATTTTCAAGTGTAGCTTATACTGCCACTGGCTTGTGTGGTGAAAGTCCGGGCCAGACTGGGCTGGTTGTTGTGGCAGATGGAACAAGACTAAGACAAGTTAACAGTCGACAGTAAAAGCGAGAAGCCGCCTCCGTTCGGCTGTTAACGGTCAACTGTAAGCCGTCAACTATCTTTTAACTTTTGTTTCTTGCGCCATGCATGCAACAGCGGCTCGGTATAACCGCTGGGTTGTTCGCGCCCCTTGAAAACCAGATCGCAGGCCGCTTGAAATGCTATGCAGTCGTCAAAGTTCGGCGCCATCGCGCGATAATCCGGATCGTCGGCATTTTGCTTGTCCACCACTACCGCCATTCGTTGCAGGGTTTCCATAACCTGCTCACGACTGCAAATACCATGATGCAGCCAGTTGGCCAGGTACTGGCTGGAAATACGCAGAGTAGCGCGGTCCTCCATCAGGCCGATATTATTAATATCAGGCACTTTGGAGCAGCCCACGCCCTGGTCAATCCAGCGCACTACATAGCCGAGAATACCCTGGGCATTATTGTCCAGTTCTTGCTGAATTTGTTCAGCGGTTAATTTGTCCGGTTCGGTCAGTAAAGGAATGGTCAGAATATCGTCCAGTGAAGCCGGTTGTCGACTGGCCAATTCAGTCTGCTGTTCAGCCACATTTACCTGGTGGTAATGCATGGCATGCAGGGTAGCGGCGGTGGGCGAAGGCACCCACGCGCAATTGGCGCCGGCCCTGGGGTGGCCGATTTTTGCCGCCAGCATATCGGCCATGCGGTCTGGCATTGGCCACATGCCTTTACCGATTTGGGCATGGCCAGGCAAACCGCATTGCAGACCGGCGTCGACATTGTTGTCTTCGTAACTGGTCAGCCAGGTGGCCGACTTCATCTCGCTTTTGGGAATCATCGGGCCAGCTTCCATACTGGTGTGGATTTCATCACCGGTGCGATCGAGAAATCCGGTATTGATAAAAATCACCCGTGCGCGCGCTTCATATATACAGGCTTTCAAGCTCAGCGAGGTGCGCCGTTCTTCGTCCATAATGCCTATTTTCAGCGTGTTTTTCGGCAAGCCCAGGATTTGCTCGATATGGTCAAACAGCGCCGCGCTAAAAGCGACTTCCTCGGGGCCGTGCATTTTCGGTTTTACAATATAGACGCTACCCGCGCGGGAATTTTGGTAAACGCCGTTGTTTTTCAGGTCGTGTACCGCGCACAAACTGGTCACCAGGCCATCCAGAATACCTTCTGGTATCTCATTGCCATCGGCATCCAGCACCGCGTCGGTGGTCATCAGGTGGCCGACATTGCGAACCAGCAACAAACTGCGTCCGGGCAGGGTAAAGGGGTTGCCGTTGGGGTCGGAATATTCGCGGTCCGGATTCATGCGGCGGGTAATGGTTTTGCCGTCTTTTTCCAGTTGTTCTTGCAAGTCGCCTTTCATCAGGCCGAGCCAGTTGCGGTATACGGCTACCTTGTCTTCTGCGTCGACGGCGGCGACCGAGTCTTCACAGTCCTGTATGCAGGTTACGGCAGACTCAAGAAGGACATCGCTGATATGTGCTGCGTCGTCTTTACCGATGGGGTGTTCGGCATCGAACTGAATGTCAATGTGCAGATTATTGTTGTTGAGCAAAACGGCTTTTGGGGAATCTGCACTGCCGCGATAGCCGGCAAATTGTTCGGGCTGTTGCAGTGCCGTTTCCTGCCCATTATTTAATTGCAGCAACAATTGTCCGTCAGCAATCCGGCAGCCGGTTATCTCCCGGTAGCTGCCATTTGCCAACGGTGCATTCTGATCCAGAAAGTTGCGTACGTAAGCAATCACTTCTGCTCCGCGAGCCGGGTCGTAACCGGTAGAAGCTGCGGTGCCGGGAATCACATCGGTGCCATAAAGCGCATCATATAAGCTGCCCCAACGAGCGTTGGTGGCATTTAATGCATAGCGTGCGTTTTTAACCGGCACTACCAGTTGCGGCCCGGCAATGGTGGAAATTTCGCTATCGACATTGCTGGTGCTTACAGTAAACGCTTCCGGTTCTGGCGTCAGATAACCGATATCTGTGAGAAACGCCTTGTAGCTGACGGCATCGTGGGGTGCGCCTTGTCGAGCGCGGTGCCAGGCATTGATTTCCGCCTGCAGTGTGTTGCGTTCGTTCAGCAGTGCCCGGTTGCGGGGAGCGAGGTCGTTTACCAGGTCTGCCAACCCTTGCCAAAGCTTTTCTGCCGCTACATCTGTGCCTGGCAGAATATCTTCCGTAATTAATTGGTAAAGTTCCGAATTGATCTGCAAACCTGCAGCAATTATCCGTGCCGACATCGTATTGCCCCGTTAATTGATAGCTTTCAATAGTGTGTCATTCTAGATGGGAATGCATCCGCAGCCTATCAGCCGGGGGAATGTTGGCTATATGTCTGCTGAATCTGGTCTTGCACCAGACTGATTGTTAACAGCAATTAATCTTCTCTGGCGGCTTCGACCACCAGTTGTCGCAGCCAGCGGTGGGCATTGTTGTTTTGCAGCAGTGGGCTCCATGCCAGTTTTAATTCCAGCGGTACGATCGGAAATGGTGGTTTGCGAATCGCCAGTTTCTGATTGTCGGCAAACAGTTGCGCAAATCGCCACGGCACAGTGGCAATAAGATCAGGTTGTTGCGATAGCAGTGCGGCGACCTGATAGTGGCGAGTGAAGACTCGAATGCGCCGCTTTTTATTAATGTCCGCCAGGGCATCATCTACCCAACCCAATTTTTGGCTGGACTTCGGGTTCATACCTGTGCCAATGCCTGCCCCGGTTTTGCTTACCCAAATGTGGGGCATAGCCAGATAGCTTTCCAGCGTAAAATTGTCGAGGGCCGGATTATTGCTGCGCATCAGGCAGGCAAATCCGTCGCGCCATACCGGTAGCTGGTGAAACGATTGCGGCAAGTAATCAAAGCGATTGATTGCCAGGTCTACCTTGCCTTTTTCTACATCCTGAAAAGTCACATCCGAGGGCGTAAGAATATCCAGGGTCACATAGGGCGCTTGCTGGCCCAGTTTGGTCAGCACTGCCGGCAACAGCGTCGATTCGGCATAATCCGATGCCATTATGCGAAACACACGACGACTGGTTTGCGGGTCAAATGCTTCAGCCGGGCGCATGACCTGTTCAGTTGCAGCCAGAATTTCTCTGACCTGAGGCTCCAGGTCCATCGCTCTTTCGGTGGGCTTCATACCACTGCCAGTGCGAATCAGCAGAGGGTCGCCAAACAGATCGCGCAAGCGTTTCAGGCTGTTGCTCATGGCTGGCTGAGTAATGCCCAGGCGTTCGGCGGCGCGGGACACGTTGCGCTCCTGAAGGAGAACATCCAGGTACACCAACAGGTTAAGGTCAATTCTGGATATATTCATCATTTAAATAGTGCATGTGGTTGTTTTATATACAAGCTCAATGGTATTGAGCTTAAAATAGCGATTAAACCGGTAAATCCGATCTTCGCTCGAACGGGCATTATTCATGGTATTGATAGTATAAATCAAGACAAGAAATTTCTTTTCTGTCGGCAGGCTTTCTAGAATCGACTCCATATAGAACCACCGGCGACCGTTAAACGGTGTTCGAGGCAATTATTTTAACTAGTTAAAGGATGCACCATGTCAGATTACGCAGCAGATATTGATGCAATTAGCACTCTGGTTCAGGCCCAGGGCAACAGCTGGAATGCCATCAATCCGGAATATGCGGCCCGCATGAGGGCGCAGAACAAGTTCAAGACCGGGCTGGATATCGCCAGGTATACCGCCAAAATCATGCGCTCTGACATAGCCCGTTACGATGCAGACAACTCTCAATACACTCAGTCTCTGGGGTGTTGGCACGGTTTTATCGGTCAGCAGAAATTGATTTCCATTAAAAAGCACTTTAACAGCACCGACCGACGTTACCTTTACCTGTCCGGCTGGATGGTGGCTGCGCTGCGTTCGGAATTCGGCCCGCTGCCGGATCAGTCCATGCACGAAAAGACTTCGGTTGCCGCGCTGATCGAAGAGTTGTACACCTTTTTGCGCCAGGCCGATGCGCGCGAGCTCGGTGGTTTGTTCCGCGAACTGGATGCCGCTGAGGGCGCAGCCAAACAGGCGATCCAGGACAAGATCGACAATTTCCAAACGCACATAGTGCCGATCATCGCAGACATTGATGCTGGCTTTGGCAACGAAGAAGCCACCTATCTGCTGGCCAAAAAAATGATTGAAGCCGGGGCTTGCTGTATTCAGATCGAAAACCAGGTTTCCGACGAAAAGCAGTGTGGCCACCAGGACGGAAAAGTAACCGTTCCCCACGCTGACTTTCTCGCCAAGGTGCGCGCCGTGCGCTATGCCTTCCTGGAGTTGGGCGTAGACGACGGCGTAATTGTCGCCCGCACCGACTCGCTTGGCGCTGGCCTGACCAAGCAGATTGCTGTAACCAGCGAGCCGGGAGATCTGGGCGATCAATACAACAGCTTTCTGGATGGTGACATTGTCGAAAGCGCCGATGATATTGCCAATGGCGACGTGGTTATCAAGGCCAACGGCAAATTGCTGAAACCAAAGCGCCTGCCTTCTAACCTGTTCCAGTTCCGCAAGGGCACCGGGGTTGACCGCGTTGTGCTCGACTGTATTACGTCCTTGCAAAACGGTGCCGACCTGTTGTGGATCGAAACCGAAAAACCCCACATCGGCCAGATCGCCGAAATGGTCAACAGAATTCGCGAGGCAGTGCCCAATGCCAAACTGGTGTACAACAACTCGCCATCCTTTAACTGGACATTGAGCTTCCGCCAGCAGGTGTTTGATGCCTGGGCCGATGCTGGCAAGGATGTATCAGCGTACGATCGCGCGAATCTGATGAGCGCAGAGTATGACGACTCCGAGCTGTCCCAGGCAGCGGACGACAGGATTCGCACATTCCAGGCCGATGCATCGCGTGAGGCAGGCATCTTCCACCACCTGATCACTTTGCCCACTTATCACACAGCGGCGCTGTCTACGGATAACCTGGCAAAAGAGTACTTTGGTGAACAGGGCATGCTGGGTTATGTAAAAGGCGTGCAACGCAAAGAGATCCGTGAAGGTATCGCTTGTGTCAAGCACCAGAACATGGCCGGTTCCGATATGGGTGACGATCACAAGGAATACTTTTCCGGCGATGCGGCTCTGAAAGCGTCTGGTAAAGACAACACCATGAACCAGTTCTGACTGGTGTGACGACTATTCCCGGAGGAAAGCGATGACCATCTCAACACCAGACCTGTATGACAACAACACAGCGTGGGTTCGCGTTGTAGAACCCGCTTTGTTGCACTATGGTGGCAAGCAGGCTTTTTGTGGTCGGGTTGCAACAATTAGATGTGGTGATGACAACTCGCGTGTGGCTGAGATGGTAGCAACGGAGGGCGACGGGCGAGTACTGGTAGTGGACGGCGGTGCCGCACTGGGGTATTCGCTGCTGGGGGACCGCCTTGCCCAACTCGCTATTGACAACGGCTGGGCCGGTGTTGTCGTAAACGGGTGTGTAAGGGATGTCGAAATTCTTGAGGGTTTACCTCTGGGTATTATGGCGCTGGCGTCCAATCCTCGCAAAACGGTAAAACGTGGTACAGGAGAAGAGGGGGTTTCGGTGGTTTTGGCTGGTACGCCAGTAACACAAGATGACTGGCTCTATGCGGATCGCACAGGTATTCTTTTGGCAAGCAAAAAGTTGTGAGACCCGGGACATGAATTGGCATTACCTGGAGCCAGAAGCCGGAAACCGAAAACCCGACCGCAAGGGAGCATAACGTGGCGCTTGCCCAACGTGTGGCTCGCTCGATACTGTATGGTTTTGAAGCCAATTTTGCCGAGTTCCAGACCATTACGCTTGGGGCCAAGGAACGGTTCGAAAAAGCCGACTGGCACGCGGTTCACGATGCCATGTCCGATCGTATGCGACGCTACAAAGACCGCCTGTACGATGTTGCCGAAGTTATTGCCTCAATAGCCGGTGACAAAGCCCGCCAGCGTGATTTTTGGCGTCAGGTAAAAAAAGAGTACGACGCCCTTATCTGGCAGCGTGCCAACTATGAGGTTGCAGAAACATTTTACAACTCGGTATTTGGGCGAATTTGTGGTCATGCCGGCATTCGCGAAGCACACACCTATTTACTCGAATCTAACGAGCGCTCCCGCGAAAGTGACCAGGCCGAAATAGCAGTCTGTTTCCGTTTTCAGGGCAGCCTGCGAGGTCTGGTGCGCCAAGTGTTGGGCGTTTGCGATTTTACCATTCCCTTTGAAGACGTTGATCGCGACATTGAGCGTATTTCCAAAGCGGTAAAGGAAGAGTTGCTGCACAACCTGCCACCGGATGGGCGCGGTGTATTGGTGGAAGTGCTGGAATCATTGTTTTATCGCAACAAGGCGGCCTATATCGTTGGTCGTATTGTCACGGGTGCCAAATTTATTCCGTTTGTCTTGCCCATTCTTAACAACGGTCGGGGAGCGGTTTATGTCGATACCGCTATTTTTACGCCGAAAGAAGTCAGTGTTATTTTCAGTTTCACGCGCAGCTATTTTATGGTGGATGCTGTTGTGCCATCGCGCTACGTTGCTTTTCTGAAAAGCTTGATGCCACACAAGGAACCTTTTGAGCTTTACACATCAATGGGGTACTACAAACACGGCAAAACCGAATTTTGCCGCATGGCGATCAAGCACACGCGCAGTATTACAGAAGAGTATGTTATCGCCCCTGGTATTAAAGGCATGGTGATGCTGGTTTTTACCCTGCCTTCGCTGGGTTATGTGTACAAAGTCATCAAAGACAAATTTACCCCGCCCAAAAGCATGACCCGGCAGCAGGTAAAAAACAAATACCAGCAAGTTAAACGCAGTGATCGAGTGGGACGTATGGCTGATACGCAAGAGTTTACTGACCTGGTATTCGATCGCCGACGCTTCAGCGAGGAATTGCTGGACGAACTGCGCCGCGAAGCGCCCTCCCTGTTGAAAGAAAATGGCAATGCGCTGGTGTTAAAGCATGTGTATGTGGAGCGCAAAATGGAGCCGCTGAACATGTATGTGCAACACGCCAGTGATGTTGAGCTTGAAAATGTAATGGATGAATACGGCAACGCGATCAAACAGTTGGCGGCGGCAAATATATTCCCCGGTGATATGTTGCTGAAAAATTTTGGTGTGACTCGCCACGGGCGTGTTGTTTTTTATGATTACGACGAAATCTGCACCATGGAAGAGTGTCGTTTTCGTAAAATTCCAGAACCGAAAACGCCCGAGCAGGAAATGGCATCAGAGCCCTGGTATGAAGTGGGTGAAAACGATATTTTTCCGGAAGAATTCCGGTTGTTTTTTTCTGGCAATAATCGCGCCAGAACGGTTTTTGAGCGGCTACATGGTGATCTGTACGATATGGAATTCTGGACCAAATTGCAGCGTCAGGTTGCCCGTGGTGCGGTTTACAGCGTATTCCCTTATCGGCGTCGTATTCGTTTTGAGCGGCCGAAACGTTCTGCCGACGAACAGGCAAGGGCAGGAACTTGATACGATGGAACTTCCTCAAGACCGGGAGAATGGTAATTGCGGCAGGTTGGGGTGAGGAACGAACCCCAACCTTCCATGAAACTGCAGAAGAGTCAGTGCAGACAGTAGTTCAGGCTTGAGGCAGTTCCAGTTTCCACAGAGTATTGTTACTTTCGTATCCGGGTCCTTATGTCATTTTCAAGGTGATGCCGCCGTCGACGAGGAGTTCAATACCTGTAATGTATTTAGCTTCATCCGAGGCGAGAAACAGCGCCGCATTGGCCACATCCCAAGCATCGCCCATGCGGCCCAGAGGCACTTGCGCGTCTCGTTTTTTCCACATTTCCTCGACTTCGCCGTCGGAATAAGCCTTTACCAGCGATGAATTTTCCACCATCGGTGTTTTCATCAGGCCCGGTAAAACAGCATTTACCCTGATTTTTCGAGCAGCGAATTCGACCGCGGTTGCACGTGTGAGATGGTTCATCGCCGCCTTGGAGGCATAATAAGAAGCATACGGTATTTCTGTACAACGAATACTGGTCATGGACGATATGTTGATGATAGAGCCACCGCCTTGCTTTTCCATTTGCGGAATAACGTGCTTCATTGCCAGATAACAACTCTTGAGATTAACGTCGAATACGCGGTCCCAGTCCGCTTCGGGCAGGTCGACCACCCCGCCGACTTCGACAATGCCAACGTTATTATCCAGGATATCGATCTGCCCAAAGTGCGCCACGCATTCAGCCACGGCGCGTTCGAGTTCATCGGATTTGGTGGCGTCAATGCGCATCGCCGCCGCAATGCCACCCTCGTCTTCAATAATACGGGCGGTTTCATGCGCTGCAGCTTCATTGATATCAAGGCAAAACACCTGGGCCCCCTCACGGGCAAACTGCGTGGCGGTCGCCTTGCCGTTCCCCCAGCCCGGTCCGACCGACCCGGCGCCGACGATCATTGCCGTTTTTCCAGATAGTCTGCCCGCCATCATGTCCCTCCTGTTTGAATGTAATGATGAGTCCGGATGCTGTTGTGATTTGACTACGCCCCCGAGGCCGGTGTTATTTTCTGTGAGACTTGGCGTTGCGCCTGCCGAGTTTATTGCAGCATACGGCGCAATTCGGTTTTCAAGACCTTCCCATATGCGTTTTTTGGCAAAGCGTTGATAAACTGGTATTTCTTCGGGCGCTTGAACGCAGCCATTTCGTTGCGGCACCACGTATCCAGGCTTTGCAAGTTACAGGTGGCGCCCGATTCCATAACGACAAACGCAACAACACTTTCTCCCCAATCTGCATTGGGTATGCCGATAACGGCGACTTCCTTGATGTCGGGGCAGCGCATAAGAACCTCTTCCACTTCGCGGGGGTAGATATTGGTTCCACCGGAGATGATGACGTCTTTGCTGCGATCGGTCAGAGTTAAAAATCCGCTCTCGTCGAACTTGCCGATATCCCCGGTTTTGAGCCAACCGTCAATGATCGTTTCTTGCGTTGCCTGTTCATTGTGCCAATAACCCTGCATAACCGTGGCCCCGCGCACGATTACCTCACCCGCTTCTCCCGCAGGCAAATCAATCATGTCTTGATCGACAACGCGCACCTCGACGCAGGAATGCGGCGTGCCGACGGTGCAGAGCCTGTTGCGCCAATGTGTATGGTGCTTGTCGGCTATCAAATCGCGCTGCAGCGCTGTAATGGTCATGGGGCTTTCGCCCTGGCCATAAATTTGTATGAATTTCGGACCGAGCACATCAAGAGCATTTTCGAAGTCAGCGACATACATCGGTGCACCCCCGCAGATGATCGACTTGATACCATCGCCGTTAAATCCGGAGAGCTTTGCGGCTTTGACCAGACGGTTCACCATTGTGGGTGCCGCAAAAAAAGATAGCGCCCCGAGTTCAGCGGCCAGTTCGAAAATCTCTGGCTCGCTAAACCCGCGCGAGGCTGGAACCACATGCCTGGCGCCTTGACGCACGTGAATAAAATTATAAAGCCCCGCCCCGTGGGAAAGGGGTGCCACGTAAAGGCATGCATCTTGCGCAGACACATTGTCGACGTCGACCGTATAGGTAGTGGACATGGCGATGAGGTTTTCATGGGATAGCATGACGCCTTTGGGGCGACCGGTGGTGCCAGAGGTGTAAAAGAGCCAGCCAAGCGCGCCCGGCGACAAAGATTGCGGTGGCGCAAGTGAACCTGTTGCATCCTTCATTGCAAGAAAGCGGGGTCCGTCAACGGCGATTTCGGTACAAGACTTGATTATCGGAATGTCGCGCCGCAGGTTGCCATCATCGGTAAAAAGCACCCTGGTTTCCGCGTTTTCGACAATCCAGGCGGCTTCCTGGACATGGAGCCTGGCGTTGATTGGCACCACTGCCGCGCCAACCCACCAGGCGCCGTAGAGAATTTCAAGATATTCGGTCCGGTTCTTTAAAAACAGCGCGACCCGATCGCCGGGTCGGACACTGTAATCGCGTTTTAGTGCTTCACCAATCGCCCCGGCGCGCTCCGCAAATTGACGATAATTGGTGCGACAGACTGCACCCTCAAAAAGTGCTGGCGCATCGGGTGTCTTGAGTGCTGTTCTGTAAAGCCATTGCGCAATGTTCATAAGGCTTCTGCCACCTCAGTCGCGGGCTTCGAGAATTGAAGCGTAATTGGCAACGCCCGCACCGCCCATATTGAAAACAAGGCCGCGCCGCGCGTCGGGCTGCTGCAGCTCCCCGGCGGCGCCAGTGAGCTGGCGATGGGCCATGGCGTGCATGGAAACGCCGGTTGCGCCCACCGGGTGGCCCTTGGCTTTGAGTCCGCCAGACAGATTGACGGGAAGCGCGCCACCCCGATAGACAGTTCCCTCTTCAAGTGCGCGATGCCCTTGTCCTTTTTCCGCAAGACCCATCGCTTCATAAATCATCAGTTCGGCAATGGTGAAGCAGTCGTGGACTTCGGCGAAGTCGAGATCGTCAAGAGTGATATCGGCGGCTTTCAATGCCGATTGAATGGCGCGCTCGGGGCCCTCAAAGGACGAGAAGTCCCGCCCCGATAGCGGCAACAGGTCGCTAACATGAATGCGCGACCGAAAGATCGAAGCGCTTTCGACACATTTCGCGACATTTGATTCGGCAAGGATTAACGCCGCGGCGCCATCGCTAATGAGTGAACAATCGGTAAGTCTCAAGGGCGGCGCGATGAGCGGATTTTTATCGGAAATTGTGTTGCACTCTTCAACGCTGAAGTGTTTGCGCATCTGCGCCAGGGGGTTCAGCAGGGCGTTCCCATGATTTTTAGCTGCGATCCGCGCCATGGGTTCAAGTGCAGCGCGGTAGTGTTCGCAATAGTCTTGCGCTGCCAGCGCGAAGACTTGCGGGAACGAAAGCGCCGCCTCGCTGGCATCATTTTGATAACCGGCACCGGCGAGAGCCCTGGTTACCTCTTTGGTCGATTTCGAGGTCATTTTTTCAGCACCGACCACGAGAACGATGCGCGCAGCGCCAGAACAAATAGCATCAATCCCGGCGTATACTGCTGCCGATCCGGAAGCACAGGCGTTTTCAATCCGGGTGGCGGGCTTGAAGCGCAAATCCGGTGAGATCTGATGAACAAGCGAGGAGGCAAAGCCGTCGGGCACAAGTCCTGAGTTGAAATGACCGAGAAAGACCGCGTCGATATCAGTACAGGGTACCCCGGCGTCCTCAATTGCCTCGCGCCCTGCCGAGACAATCAGGTCTTCAAGAGTTTCGCCTTCCAACCACCCGAAGCAGGTATGGCCAGTGCCAATGATTGATATAGCTTGTCCGTGCATGGAAACCTCCTTCAGCCCCTGGTACTCCTGCAAGGTAATAATGCCTGATACAGGCATTATTACCTTGCAGGAGTACCAGAATGCCAGCCAAATTTTTGTGATACCATCTGTAAAACTACATACACAAGCAGTTACTTTTTCGCGACAGGAGGCGATCTCATGTCTGATGCCGCCCTTGCCGAACTGGCATTTATGGAATCCCCTGCGCCGTTGCTCATTACCAGCAATCGGCTCGTCAGGGACTGCAACAAGGCATTTGCCGCTCTGTTTGGTTATGAGCGAGACGAACTGATCGGAGCGCTGGTTTTGAAATTGTACCCGACAACTGTCGATTTCGAACGGGTGGGAGCGCGCTGCTTCAACTGGCTTAAAACCCATACCGTCTACGAAGATGAACGGTTCATGCAACGCAAGAATCGCGAAATTTTCTGGGCGAGCTCGCGCGGCGCCACCTTGACACCGGAAGCGCCATTCAAGCTCATTGTCTGGAATTTTGAACGCATCGGTCTGGCGCCGGCGAAAACCCCGGAACTCACGCCGCGCGAGCGAGAAATTTCCAGTTATATTGTCAATGGAATGACCTCCCGTGAGACCGCCGAAGCACTGAAAATCTCGCATCGCACGGTCGAGCTGCATCGCGCTCGAATATTGAAAAAACTGGATACAAAAAACGCCGCCGACCTGGTATCCAAAATTATCGAAATACAGCCACATTAATCGTCATTAAAAATGCCCGGTGTACATGCGCCTGGCTAATACTGGCCGCATACATCTGATATCGTGGCTCGCTCCTGTCCCAACAATTGCCAAACAAACGCACATATACCCCGGTTGATACCGTGGAACAAAATGCAAGCCAGCATTCGCCAATTTTGAATATCTGGACTTCGAGGTAACGAGAGCCAGATTTGAATTTCAATACTGCCACTCCTGCGAAGCACCGAAAAAAATAACGGAGAACAATCATGGCGACATATAAAACACTTGAGCTTTTTCGGTGAGTTACAATTTACTTTACCATCCCCGCATTGGTTGTCATTTGCATACTGGCTGCCGTCACCGCGCAAGCGGGCATTTGCGAAAAACTTGTCAAGCTTGAACTTCCAGAAGCTGAAATAAGCAACGCTGAACTTGTTGATAAAAGTGTTTTTTCTGCGCCTGATAAAAAAGACTATGAAACCCCGGCATTTTGTCGGGTTCAGGTGTATCGCGGCCCAGCGAAGACTCCGACATCCGTTTTGAACTCTGGATGCCCGTGGCAAACCAGAACGGCCGTTACCACCAACACGGTACTGGCAGTCTGGTCGGCGAGATATTCTACCGGGCTCTTGCAGAATGTTTGCGATTTGGTGACGCTGTGGCGACGAGTGATCAGGGGCATTAAACTTCTCCTGTTGGCGAATGGGCTGTCGACCACCCGGGGAAAATTGTTGATCTTGGTTATCGTGCCCACAAAGCGGTCAGTGTCGTCTCGAAAACCATAGTCAAATCGTATTATGAGAAAGACCCGGACTATTCCTGATTTGCGGGATGCTCCGGTGGTGGACTGTCGGCGATGAAGGCTGCGCAGCTCTAGCCGGAAGACTGGGATGGTATTCTCGTCGGTGCTTCACCGGTTAACGTACTGGCAGCAGTGTCCGTATTTGGAGCGATTCGCAAACTCAGGATTGATCACCCCGAAAGCCGTATTCAACCCGAAAAGCTGCCCGCCATACATCGCGCTGCTCTTGCTTCAAGCGCATTCGGAGCACATGTTAATGATGGCGTCGCCAGCGATCCCCGCCACTGTCTGGGCGGCGAAGGTGCCAATTCTTTCGGGCAATATATTGATATGACACCCGCCCTCCGAGATGACCCCAAACACAATATTATGGAAGAGCTCCAGGCCTGGGTTGAACAGGGTGTCGTGCCGAACGAAATCATTGCCGCCAAATTCGTCGACGACAATAAGAAAAATGGTGTCGCCTTTACACGCTAACTATGTCCGTATCCCGAGGTATCCATTTATCGCGGCAAAGGAAGCAAGGATATCGCAGAAAACTTTGAATGCAGGTGAGAGGTCGCCATACGGCATTTTAAACAATTTACATCATTTGGATTTGCATAGAACATCAAGGCTGGCACGCTGAATAATTGCCATTGTAAGGAGCATAGCAACGTGGCAATACAATAAACAACAGAAGATTCAAGGCATTGAGTTGCCGCGTTTCGCTTGCAATGGCGGAAACCCGAATAAACAAAAGCTTTCTCAGGCTATACTCGGATACTTGCGATTTAACCACTCAACAAGAATTTCACTCAACTCTTCAGGTTTGTCCTCCATTACAAAGTGGCCACAGTCCAGTATTGTTTTACGTTCCAGATCGGAAATATAATCCTCCATGCCTGCATCTTCGCCAGGCCTTATTATCGGATCCTGGTCTGCTGCAATATATAAGTAAGGAAAATTAACTTCCCATGTCTGATTCCTTTTGCCAATTTCTTCCATTGATTTACCCATAGCACGATACCAGTTAATTCCACCGGCAAAGCCGGTGGCGCTAAATATTTCAACATAATAATCAAGAGCATCTTCAGGTAGAATGATTTCTCCGGGAACATTTTTCTTTGCGAGAATTTCAGGTAAATCAAGTTTTCTTTCAATTGAGTCTTCGGGCAATGTTTTAAGGTGATCTGCTGTTATATATCCTCTTCGCATAAATTTTGTTAAAAAATTTCGGACGTTGTTATCCAAAAGTTGCTCAGGGATATCGAGTTGCTGCATGAATCTGTTCCAGGCGGCTTTATCCACCAGCTCTTCGACTTTAGTCTCCACCCTGGGAAGATTGTGTGGCCGGAATCTGTGCGGGGACCCAACGCCAATCATGCCCAGGCAACGCTCAGGGTAAATAAGACCCATTAAATGGGTGATGAAGCCGCCCCAGTCGTGGCCACAAAAAATGGCTTTGCTCAAATTCATCTTGTCCATCATTGCAACAAGGTCATCACAAACCTCTGTAGCAGCGTAGTCGTTTATAGGCGTCGGCTGGCTTGTCAGCCCCGAACCCCTCAAGTCTGGCGCTATCGCGTGAAAGCCAGCCTTGGCGACAGAGTTGAACTGATGCCTCCAGGAATAAGCCAACTCGGGAAACCCGTGACAAAATATAACAGGAACACCTTCCCCCTTTTCATAAACAGCCATACGAATGTTGTTTCTTGTAAAGAATTTAGGAGAAGGCATTCCCGGTGCTGGTTGAGCAGTTTTTGACGAGGCCATAAGGTCTGAAACAGATAAAAGTGCCAAAGCTGAAGCTGATGTATTTACTATGAAAGATCTTCTGTCCATATTTATATCTCACTGGTTATTTATCGTTTTTTTGTTAGAGAAAAAGCAGGTATATTGTTACAATCATCTAATGTCTGAGTATCGCTTGCAGAATCTTGTCAGCCGATACATAAAATTTTGGGTGATCCGAATATACGAAGAAATACGCGTAACTCACATCTGTATAAATCGAGGACATTTTATTTCAAACAACGCTCAAGAATTGATCAGAAGTTTCTTAAGTAAATTATCCTCGGAATTCCCAGTTGTGGATTACTTGTTCGGTTGGTGTTCTGCGGCCTCCTTAATTCGTTGCATTAAAGCATTCATGTTTATATTTCTGCTTTTTCTGAATTCTCGAGTTTGTCTGGTTTTCATGAGGTGATTTGGAGTAGGTTGGAACCAGTCATAACGCCTGCTCATAAAATTTGAAAGAATTGTCCTTTCTCCCCGTTTCGTTAATGTAAACATCGATACTCCCATGGATTCTTCACCCTGCATTTCTGACGGAAGATTAACACCCATAACCAGTTGGTTGGGAATGATTTTAGTGATTTCAAAAAAGAAATTCTGCTCTTCATACATCTTGAAAATTTCCCCCTCCTGATTGACCGGGCCAGAGTGGTGAGACATGGTGGATTGATAAATTGCGAACAGGTGTGGCCAGATTTCTGCAGGCGTCGCGGAGATGGAAACTTCGTAAAAATCGACATAATAATAAGAGTCGGAAATGTGGCTTTCGAATATATTTTTACTTTCCGGGAAGGCTTTTTCTGTCAGAAGCAGTATTGATAAACAGGAAAACAGGTATGTTTGGAATCTTTTCATGATCTCTTCCTCATTTTACATTTATAGGTATGTACGCCTCCCGCAAACAAAGGAATCACTCCGAACAAGAGGCAAAGCAGAAGTGTCATTAGAATATGTGTGGGTTTTTCACCTGCTACAATAATATTTTGTGAATATTGATACAGCTTCAGTAAGCCGGTTCCTGTCACCCAAAACAGTGCCAAAATGGCGGCTAAAGTGACGGCTCTTATGCCTGTTTTAGCGTTATATTTCACTAATAGTACACCCGCCAGGAAAGTTGTTATTGCGCATAGAGAATAATCGAACAGAACGAACGCGTAGGCGGGGCTACCGGTTAACAACGGTCCAAGTTCGTACTGCAATAAAACATTTGTCCGATTCAATACAATAAGAGAAATAATTGCAAAGATTGAGCTGGAAACCGGTGCCTTTAATAGAGAAAAGCGGAATAAAGCGAAGGTAGTATGCCAAATGTAAAAGTTTTTCCAGAGTTTTCCGTAGATTTTTGCCTCCTCAATCAGATCCCCTTCTATTTCGAGTGCCTTTTCTCTGCTGGTGAACAGGGATAAAAGTATAAAAGTAAACGTAGGCTTATCCATGTGAACCTCCAAAGAGATTCAGGCCCGCCAGCAAGTTTCTGTATTCTCTTTGGGTCCGTTGCAGGGCGTTGAGTCCCTGGCTCGTAAGGTGATAGTAACGTTTCGCCCGGCCACCGCGTTGTGGAGTCGCTTCACCAACTTCGGATCTGACCAACCCTTTGGATTCGAGTCGCTCAAGTGTTGTATATATTGCACCAGGAGTAGGTTTTCGGTTGGTGTACTTGGTAATCTCTTCTCTGATTGAGACACCGTAGGCTCCGGCTTTTTTAAGTCGAAGTACAGCGAGCATTATCA
>JBNKFQ010000196.1:0-4312 GCA_050289385.1 Porticoccaceae bacterium
TGAAATTAGTTTTATAACCAATGATAATTACTGTTATCGCTGGTTATAAAGTTTAACTGGAAATTTTCCACTTGTAACGCCGTTACATAGCTGCCTTTTGAGCGACTGCGATAGGAATCCTATTTATGAACAACAAACCACCCAAATTGGCTGCTGACTTATCGTTACGTAATGAGGGATTGAGTCCGGTTGTCCAAAAAGAACCTGAGTTGTTACGGCAATACATTCAGGCAGCCACCTCGGACAACACGCGAAAAGCTTACCGCTCCGCCATCCGGCAGTTCGAAAAATGGGGCGGCCGATTGCCCTCGGAACGGAACGTAATCGTGCGCTACTTGCTAGCCAGAGCAGACTCACTGAATCCCCGAACCTTGGATCTGCACCTCACCGCGATCAGCCAGTGGCACCACTATCAGGGCATCGCTGATCCGGTGCGCGACCCACTGGTGCGTAAAACCATGGAAGGCATTCGTCGCACCCATGGTCAGCCGAAACGTAAAGCCAAGGCGCTACGCCTGGAACACATTGCACAGATGGTGAATTGGCTGCGGCTCTTGCCAGACAGCAAAAAGAAGCGCCGGGACATTGCACTGGTGTTAACCGGGTTTTTTGGCGCCTTTCGCCGCAGTGAGCTGGTCGCTATACAAGTCAACGACTTGGTGTGGGAGCCGGAGGGGCTGATCATTCGGCTGCCCCGTTCCAAGACCGATCAGCAAGCCACCGGCTTAGTGCGAGCCCTGCCCTTTGCAGGGCATCCAGTCTGTTGTCCGGCCACAGCGATCAAGAAATGGTTGGAAATCGCTGATATAACGACTGGCCCACTGTTCCGGCCAGTCAATCGCTGGGATCAGGTTCAAACCAAACACCTCAATCCAGGCGCTGTTAATGACTTACTCAAAACCCTGGGCGGTGCCTGTCAGTTTGACTTTGTCCCCGAGCTGAGCAGCCACAGTTTTCGGCGAGGCCTCTCCACGTCGGCCGGACGGGAGAAAGTCGATTTTGAGTTGATAAAAAAACAAGGGGGCTGGAAGAGCGATGCCACCGTCTGGGAATACATTGAGGAAGGCCAACAGCTATCCGATAATGCGACTGTCATACTGATGGAAAAAATGGCAACTTTTATAGATCCTGAGGTGGACAGGACATCTTAGAGGTTCCAGTCCTTCCTTGCATCCCGCCCAATTCAAACCAGCAGTGTCCGTATGACGACTGTCTGTTTTCAGGCATCGAATCCATTGGCGTCAATGCTGTGCCTAATGCCGTGTGAGCCAGTTCGGTGGTGACATGAGCTTCTCGGGGATGCCAGCAGTCGTAATCGGTCACCGTGGCGAGAGAGGCATAGGCTATTTGAGCCTCTCTTGCCAGTTTAGCTTCTGGCATGTTGGTCATGCCAATCACGCCAGCACCCATTGATCGGTACCAGTGGGATTCAGCGAGACTGGAAAAATGAGGGCCAATTGTTGTAAGAAACCTGTGGGCTCGTTCGACCAAGGTGTCAAGAAGCCAATTGAATACTGAGGAGGCAAGACATGGGTTTCTGGCAACATTGGTTTGGCTATGACGATGGACTGTATCCACAAAAACTGATGGAGGAAGAATACGCCACCATCAAAACCCATCCGAGATAGCCTGGGGTCAGGTCTGGCATGTGTTCGAAATCAGCACCAGCGATCTGCATGTCATGCTGTACCGGGCGCGATTACGGTTGCGCGAATGTCTGGAAAATCGCTGGTTTAATGAAGGTGAAAGATCATGATGAACTGCCAACAAGCCACGCGCCTGTTATCGGATGCGCAAGAGCGTGAATTATCGTTAAAGGATCGGGCCGCACTTAAATTTCACGTAATGATGTGTTCTGGCTGCCGCAATTTTGGTAAGCAAATGGGAACCCTTAGAGACATTGCTCACAGCTATGCCAAACGCCAAGAAAATGACGACGACGTCGGTATTTCACAGCGGTCCGACAATGAGCGACATGAGTAGTACCCGTGAACACATCCAACCTCGGAGCCAGCCGATTACCCAATCACGCATTGCTGTTGTTGGTCATGTTCGGATGCGCTCGGCCTGGGACTTCTTTTGCAAGCGCCAGCGGTCAAATTCCTCGGCCAGTTTAGGACCGTGCACGAAATAACTTCCACTATACCCATTGATCACTGAGAAAAATGATAGCGTTCGTGGTGGCGAAGAATCATTAGCAAGCTTTTGAATAAGATTTGCTTTTACGATGACCGAGAATGCAAAGTTATTTCTTTACAGGCCCTTATCGTCGTGGGTATTTGGTGGCCGGGTCGTGGGCGTCGTCCACAGAGGAAAACCTAGGAGGCGATACGCTTGACGGGGACTTTAGTTTGATGGACCTTCCCACCCCAGTCTTCAATGGTTAACCAGAGGTGTTTATCTTTGTTTGGACTCGTTGGCGACACTGTCAATGCGGTACTAAAGACCTTGGGACCGCCATTGAAAATATTGCCGTAATTGGCGCGCGGTGCGTCATAAGAAAGAAATACCGCTCTGATGGGATGATTACATTGTTCACAAATCCGCATTTCAAAGTCGATCGATTGGGTAGCGTTTAATCCCGGGTTTCGGTTTGTTGCAGTCAATGTGACTTGCCAGGGGCCCACGGCGTGATTCTGCAGCAGGACATTGCGTTCTACCGTTGCCGGGGGATTGAGCTGTAAATAGAGAAAGTAAACCGGCGCAAATAGTATCAGCCAGCTCAATGTATAATACCTACGCAGTCGCATTGCTATTTCGGCCCTCCCAATAAGATGCCCTCAACTACATCGTTTACATCATTGTCTCGAGCGCGCAGCTTCTTTGTCGACACCAGCGTTCTCCGGCTCCAGATAAAAAAGCCACTGCAAACCATAATACTTAAAAGGCCGCCAAAAAAAAACCATATCAGTTTAAACACCAACCCGCCAAAATCACCAAAGTGGAGCGGCACCATGGATACCGATATTAATTGCAGCGCTGTCAAATCCTCAATCCCCTGCGTTCTCACCGGCTCACCCGTGTACGGATTCAGGTAGACGGCGTTGGCGGTGTCCCGAAACAGTGGAAATCCGCGTTTGCCGGTGATGGTTTGCACGCTGTAGGCGTTTTTTGGGAATTCGATATACTTGATTTGCAAATCCGGATATACCGCCCGGGTAGCGGCCACCGCCTGATCGACGGATATTTTCCCTGGAGGTTGGCCATCTGTGGTAACCGGTAGGGATTCGCTGCTCAACTGAGGCGTTTGTGGGAAGATGTCGATATGGTTTTGGTACAACACACCCTGCACCAGAAACCAGAGTGCCGACAAACTGATAACGAGAACAAACCAGATGGACCATCCACCCAGCAGTCGATGAAAATCGCCCCAAAAAATCCGCGCGCCTTTGTCGATTCGCAATCGCGGCCGATAGTAAACCCGCCAGAAGCGTTTGAACACCAGCAACCCGGTGATCAGTGAACCCAGCAGCGGTATCGAGACTGCTGTCACCAGGTACCAACCGACGCTGTAATTATCCTGCCAGGGAAACAGCAGCCAGCCGTGCAATGCGAGCATAAAACCGGCAAATCCAACTCCCCTCGCCTCCCCTTGTACGCGCCCATTGTAGGGGTTGACATGCAATACCTTGCGCGTGCCATCGGGCTGGCTGGCGCGTACTTTATACGTCAGATAGAAATCCTTTACCTGTATACTATCGATTTTGACACCGGGGTATGTCTCGGCAACAGCTTCGGAAATGGCACCGAACGAAAGCGGAGGTACACCCTCTTTATTGAGCGCGCGCACCTCCGGATTAAACAGCCAGGTTATTTCCTCGCTTATCGCACACAGGGTTCCCGTGATGCAGATTATCGAGAGTAACCCCCAGATGGGTAGTGACAACCAGCCATGCAGTACAAACCACAATCGAGTACCCACCACGTTGCCCTTTTTTCGGTTTGCCATGCCCATAGCAATCGTCTAGAACTCAAATTGTAACGACATCAGGTAGGTTCTCGGTGCACCGGTATCGACGAAAAAGTCGTTTTGATTATTGGTAATGTACTCCTCGTCGAGGGCGTTATTGACTCGAGCGGAAAACAGCCAGGGGCCCGTGGCATAGTTCAGTGCCAGATCCACCGTGGTATAGTCGTCGTTCTCCCGTTCGCCGATCACACTGCGACTGCCATCGGTGGTATAGCTCGATACATTGTCCGACTGGTAGCGGGTATTGATATTGCCGCTGAATCCGTTGCCGTGACGATAGCCCATACCCAGGTTGACGATTGTCTCCGGCGCACCTTCAAACGCTTTCCCGGTAAGACTGCT
>JBNKFQ010000197.1:0-20584 GCA_050289385.1 Porticoccaceae bacterium
ACCGCCATTACTGACGGCGGTGCTGGTGGAGTTGCCACTTACCACCGGAATGAATTTCAACAGGTCGGAGAGCGATTGCGCGCCACTTAGCCTGAGCTCTGCTCCGCTGAGAATTTCTACCGGGGCAAAACTGGTAGTGTCATTCTGGCGCAATCTGGAGCCGGTAATGCGGCGCCCCTCCACCAGCAAATCTTCAATATAAAATAATCGTTCAGTCGCAACAGGCAGCTCATCTGACAAAGCCTGGTGGCTGTTTTTACGAATAACAGCAACAGCGCGACTGGAAATGACCCGATAGTCAAGTTCGGTTCCGCTTAGTATGTGCTCAAGTGCTTGCAGGAGATTGAACTCACCTTGCAGGGGAACAGCATGAATATCGGAAACCACCCGGTCAGAAAAAATGATAGAAACTCGCGATTGTTCACCCAGGCTCACCAGCGTTTCGGACAGGCTCTGCGACGGCAGAGAAAATGTCTGTCGGTCTTCAATTCCGGCCCATAAAGGAGTGGAATTCGCAAGGTACAGGAATGCCCCTGCCAGCAGTCCCATATATGCCGGCGCGCGAAGAAAACTGAGACTCCATCTCACCATTCGTCAGATAACACCTCATAAGCCCAGCGAGGCACCTGTCGGCACCGAAGCAGGCCTATGGCAGTTATTATTCATACAAGGGAAAGGTTAGATCGTGTCGCCGGTTTTGTACAACCGTATCGCGTCCGAATCGGTTTTCGCTTCGAGAGACAGCGCTTCGGCCACAGCGCGCGCGGTTTCGGCGGGATGCTCCGTCGAGAATGTGCCAGACACGCGAGACAACCCGACATCTTTGGAGATCAGTCGAATCGGGGTCTTGCTGTAGCGGTTGAGAGTGGTGATAACATCATTTAAAGGCGTACTCGCAAATACCAACTGTCGTTGCCGCCACGCGGCAACATTGGCGCTGGCGGCCTCAACTGACGAAATGCCGGTTTTTCGGCTGTATTTGACCGACTCATGCTTGCGCAAAATAGCGGAGTCGCTTGTACTCGACGTGTTGGTAACCTGAACAGCGCCTTCGGTTACCGTCACCAGTGCAGATTCGGCATTCTCGCGGTAAACGTTGAATTCGGTGCCCAGTACTCGAGCAGTAATCCCATCCAGATCCACCACAAACGGCCTTTGCTCATCGTTGGCCACAGAAAACCAGGCTTCACCTCGCACCAGGTGCAGCCAGCGTTGCTCGTTATTCAGGTCTACCTCCAGCAAGGTGTCGGTGTTCAGGGTTACCGTCGACCCGTCTTGCAGAGCGATTTCCAGCTGTTCACCTTTGGCGGTGGTGTAAGTGGCTAACTTGCCACCGCTCGGTATTAATACGACGGCGATAGTGGCCACAACAAGGGCGGTCGCGATGCCGGTAAGTCCGCGCCAGTTCAGCCAGCGACTCAGCGGTGAGGCTTTGTGAGAACTGCTGGCTTGGGGGCTTAGTGCGTCTACTGCGGAGGTTGGCAGAGCACCGACATCCCCCCACATATTGGCTATTTGTTCAAAAGCTGTTCGATGGGAATGATCGCTAGTCAGCCAGTCCGAAAATTGTTTGAGCAAGGAGTCATCCAGGTCATCACCACGCAAGCGTACAGCCCACTCGCACGCCTGATCGAGCAAGTCTCCGGTAGCCTGTTGATGTGTCGTGTTCGACATGGGTGAGACGGTTCCCCAAAACTGCACGTGTTTATCTAATAACGTATTTATCTATAGTAAGACGCGACTTCAGAGTATAGACGTTTGATGCCTTCAATACCTCAGGTAACCCGTAATAGCCAATGGCAGGTTTGTGACCAGTTTGTGGTTAAGCATCTTCATCTTTTGCTTCGACCAGACTGCGGCGACATTGTTTCAATGCTTCGAGCATATATTTTTCGACACTGCTGACGGACACATCCATTAATCTGGCGATGTCGCCGTAAGACAAGCCCTTGAAGCGGTTAAGCAGGAACGCCTGTCGTACATTATTGGGTAGCGCGTCGATGACCTGAAAGATCTGTTGAACGCGCTCTCTCGCTTCAACCACCTGTTCCGGAGAGACATCGCCACCGATATTGATCGAGTCGTCGCCTTCGTGTCGAGACAGCTCGCGATCGACAAAATTGTGCATCAGGTTTTTGCGGCGAAGCTGGTCTACCGACAGATTGGCCGCGACCTGAAAAAGGAAAGCGCGGGGATTCTGCACCTTGCTCGGGTCATCCAGAGTGTAGAGGCGCATAAAGGTACTTTGCGCCACGTCTTCTGCGTCCTCGCGACTTTTAAGCCGCTGACTCAGAAAGCGAATCAAGGTCGCCCCGTGTTCTTTAATCAGGCGCTCAATATGGTGCTTGTGCTTGTAATCCATATGGAGTTTGCGATGATATCCTTCTGCGTACGCCATTTATTCTGTATTGGATGTTGTTGGCGTCTTACCGGGCGTGCAATGCCAGACCTTAATGCCAGACCTTAAGTGTAGTACATTCCGTATTTGCTCCCGGTGGAGGTCAATCTTGCACAGATTTACACAAAAGAAGCAAGGCGTATGAAGCAAATAACGCTCACCTCAGACGATTTTGACGCCTTGAAAAGGGCACTGCCCGATCTGAAATTTCAGTTGGCGCAGGACCCGGCAGCCCCCTCGCCCTTGCTGCAGAGGTATCTCGACGATTATGGACTGAGTGCGCTTGACACGTCCTGTGTTGACCATCGGGCCGGGACTTTTGATGGAAACGGCTACCGCATTTGTGCCCATTACTGGCTGCCGGCCAATCCTGTTGGCACAACCTTCCTCGTACACGGTTATTTCGATCACACAGGGCTGTACGGGCATGTGATTTCGCACCTGCTGAGTCAGGGCCAGGCAGTGGTCGCATTTGATTTGCCCGGTCATGGCCTGTCTTCCGGAGAGCGGCTGGCTACCGACAGTTTTGCCACCTATCAGCAGGTATTGTGCGATCTGGTGAGTCGCTGTGAACATTTTCCGAAACCTTTCAATGCATTGGGTCAAAGTACTGGAGCCGCCATCCTGCTGCGTTTGCTGGTGAGCCAGGCCCGCAAACAGACCGAAAGCCCCTTTGCCAAAATCGTGCTGCTTGCTCCGTTGGTGAGGCCATGGCGCTGGAACTGGAGCATTTGGTTATACCGACTGTTACATCGCTTTGTGTATGGTACGCCGCGACGTTTTCGCCGCAATTCGCATGACCAGGAGTTTGTCGATTTCTTGGCAAAGGGTGAGCCGCTGCAGGAAACAACGATTCCCATGAGTTGGGTGGGGGCAATGAAGCAATGGATCGAGGATTTCGCTTTGGCTCCCGTCAGTGATCAGGTACTGACGGTGATCCAGGGGGATTGCGACACGACGGTGGACAGCCATTACAACCTTGAACAGATCAGGCAAAAATTCCCCAATGCAGTCATACATATAGTGGCTGGGGCGATGCATCATCTGGTCAATGAACGCGCTGATATTCGCCAGCGAATATTCGCGCATATTCATTTCAAATCGTCTGGCAAGACATGGGAGGCAGGTTGAACGAAGCACTTTTTCAGCAACTGGCGCAAATTGTTGGTGAACGATATGTCCGTTGTGACGATGAGTCCTTGCGCACATTCGGCACAGACTGGACCACACGGTGGTCGGCGGCGCCTGCGGCAGTTGTACTTCCCGACACGGTTGAACAGGTACAGCAGTTAGTTCGGCTGGCGAATAAAGCAGGATTGGCTTTGGTTCCCAGCGGCGGTCGTACAGGCCTGAGTGGTGGTGCGGTGGCGGCAAGTGGCGAAGTGGTTGTGGCGATGGATCGAATGAACCGAATTCTGGAGGTTAACGCCATCGATCGCACCATTCGCTGTCAGGCGGGGGTAATTACCCGGCAATTGCAAGAAACGGCTGAAAGTGCCGGTTTGTATTACCCGGTGGACTTCGCGTCCTCGGGGTCCAGTCAGATTGGCGGCAACATTGCCACCAATGCTGGTGGTATCAAAGTGATTCGGTACGGGTTGACCCGAAATTGGGTGCGCGGTCTTAAGGTGGTTACCGGGCGAGGAGAAATACTTGATCTCAACAAAGGCCTGATAAAAAACAATGCGGGTTATGATTTGCGTCAGTTGTTTATCGGATCGGAAGGTACTTTGGGTCTGATTTGTGAAGCAACCTTGCAACTTGCCAGTCCACCAAAAGATGTACAGGTCATGGTATTGGCGGTGAAGGACTTTGAAACGGTTCTGGATGTTTTGAAAACGTTTAATGACAGGGTGGAGCTGACAGCCTTTGAATTTTTTTCTGACCGGGGTTTGCAAGAAGTATTGAATGCCGGCGTTGTATCCGAGCCATTTGCCACGCGGACGCCGTTTTATGTATTGCTGGAATACGACTGTATTACACCGGCAGTTCAAGAGTGTGCTGAATCGGCGTTTGAACATTGTCTGATTCATGGTTGGGTCGAAGACGGCGTTGCAAGCCAGACACAAACGCAGGCGATAAATTTATGGAAGCTCAGAGAAAGCCTTTCTGAATTATTGTCTGCTTACAAGCCATACAAAAGTGACGTTTCTGTACAGATTTCCAGAATGCCTTCATTTATTATCGAAGCTGAAAAAGTGGTCGCAGATTGTAGCCGTTTTTTTGAAGTGGTTTGGTTTGGCCACATCGGTGATGGCAATTTGCATATCAACGTCCTCAAACCGGAAGACTTGTCACAGGAAGAATTTGTCGAGCAATGTCATCAGATTGGCAGGGGGTTGGCAGAGCTGATACAAAAATTTGACGGTAGCATTTCTGCGGAACACGGAATTGGCTTGGTAAAAAAAGAATATCTGTTGTCGACGCGAAGTGAAGAAGAAGTTGAAATTATGCGCCAGCTGAAAAAGGTGTTTGATCCTAATGGTCTAATGAATCCCGGAAAGATATTTGAACAGTAGTTCGATGGTCAGGACGCAGCAAGCGTTTTTTCTGTTCCAGGTTGAGGAATTAAAATGGTGGAAGAAATTATTCCAGTAAATGAAGATCAAGCCAAATCCCTGACCTTGTTGGTTTATGTGTTTTTGGCCCTTGGATTTTTTACCGGCGGTCTTACGTGGATAGCTGGTGTTGTGATTAATCATATAAAACAGGACAGTGTGCGCGGCAGTTGGTACGCAAGCCATTTTCGCTGGCAAATGCGTACCTTCTGGTACGGATTACTTTGGTATGTTTTGTCTGCACCTTTGTTTTTGATATTGATTGGTTGGCCAGCCTGGTGTGCCGTTACGATTTGGGTGATTTACAGAGTTGTTCGTGGCTGGCTGGCGTTTAACGACAAAAGAGCCATGTATGTCAACTGAATACCAACATCATGTAAACGGCAAGGTGAGTACGCTGCCGGTTGGCAAAGTTGTTTGTGTCGGTCGCAATTATGTGGCACATGCCAAAGAGCTCAACAATCCGGTTCCGACAGAACCGTTATTATTTATCAAACCTGCCAACACACTGACTTTCCTGACTCCATCATTTTCAATTCCTGCCAGCCGCGGTGAATGTCATTTTGAGATTGAATTGGCGGTTTTAATTGATAAAAAACTTACAATGGCAACAGAACAAGAGGCGCAGAGTGCTATTGCCGGTATTGGCCTCGCCCTGGATTTGACCTTGCGCGATCTGCAGCAGCAATTAAAAGAAAAAGGTCAGCCGTGGGAAAAGGCCAAGGCTTTTGACGGGGCCTGTCCTGTGTCCGGGTTTGTGACAGCAGAGGGCATAGACCTGCAAAACTTGTCAATTCGACTTTGGCAGAACGGGCAATCAAGACAAAATGGCAACAGTGCAGACATGCTGGTGCCGGTGGTGGCCTTGCTGTCGTATGCGTCGACGTTCTTTACAATTATGCCGGGGGATATATTGCTAACTGGTACGCCGCAAGGTGTGGGGCCACTGCATCGCGGCGACCGACTCACTCTTGAGTTGAGCAATTTGTTAAATGCAGAGAGTTTGGTGTTATAGACAGGTGTACATATTTTGAAAAACATAAATATTGCTATCTGCATATAAATGAGCTAGAAATGCCATGGGATGGATGTGACCCGATAGTATTCGAGCAAAGGTAATCAAACAAACGTATTCGAATAAACCTGTTTGAACGAGAGTATCGGAGCACAAGCGCCAGGGATAAGGAATGACAAGGCTGGTTCTATGGAAAGAAAATTTTCGAAACGCTTCCAATATTCCATATACCCTCTTTCGCGGCGTGGTAATCATGTGCTGCTGGCGCAGTTCATTCCGTTATTTCTTTTTCATGATTTGAATGGATATCATTTTTAATGAATCAAGAGGGATAGGCTATGTTGAAGAAAGTCATTGCGTTGTTTGGAGTTGCGTTTATTTTATACGGGTGTGGCGAAAATAATATTGAATTAAAAGCCGCCAACCATCCAGCTGAGAATAAGACTTCCGTTGTTGCCTCTGATACTTGTACCGGTGCTTACCCAAGCTATTTTCAGGATCCGGCATTTTCCAGTACCGGCATGTGGGACAACGAAGTTATCATTAACCAGCCACCCGAAGGCTGGGGTGGGCCTGTTTTTAACCTGAGCGATGCCTACTCTACCGCTGTTCCTGATAGCGAAGAACCCTGGCAACAGTTTAACCCCTTTGATTCGAAACTGAGCGAGGCAGAAAAAGCAAAGCAGGCCCAGGGTTATATATGGGCTGTGATGAAATATATACAGGAAGGCAATATAGATAGTGGCAATGTCAATGATGACTGGACATTGTGTGATAATCCGGTTCGCTCCTGGTTTCATATTCCCTACCAGACTTACGATCCTCTGAGCGGCCGGGAGTTTGTGCATGGCTTGACTCGTGAAGCGCCGGTTACCATGACTTTGCAAGACACATACGAGTTAAAAACCACGATGTGGGCCGTCGGCTTTTATAACCCGGCCGCTGCGCAAAGCATCAGCACGGTGTGGACTGGTGCGCCCGACCCGCAAATACCCCAACAGAATTTTCATTTCAATAATGGCAGTGTGATCGGCAAGTTATTGTTTACCACTGCAAATCCGACGCAATATCCGTTCCTTAAAAATATGCCAGTATGGCAGGCAAATATCAGCGCACCGGAATTTTGTGGCTGCACTTCCAGTACCGGTAATGCCTGTACGTACAAGGAACAAACCGAGCAATGTCCGCGCACCGTCAGCGATGTCTATTTGTTGCAGTTCGATATCGCTGTGCGCGACCCGCGGTCACCCATCGGCTGGGCGTATGGCACCTTTGTGGCAGATGGCGAGCGTAAAAGCAGTGAACCCAATCCCTGGAATCGAATATCCGCACTCGGGCTGATGTGGGGTAACGACACGCCACCTGTTGGCACCGGGGCGGATTATTGGCCAACAGACCCGCGCAAAAACGGTTTTGCCGACGGCGCGATTTTCCGGGACGTGGTGGACAGGTTAAACCAGCATACCAATGCCGGCCACCTGGGTTGTAATGACCGCTTGAACGGCCCGGCCGACAACGCTAAAAGCAGCTGTTTGTCGTGTCACCAAACGGCATCGGTGCCCGATAGCGCCAACAACACCCCGGCCATTATGTACCAGTTTGGCGGTTTCGATAACGACAACGGACAATGTATGGCCAGCCCCGATACGCTTGATCTCGAAATCGATCAGGTTTATTTCAAGTCGTTTGACTGTTCCGAGCCATTTGTCGGGCCTGCAAACGTGGTGCCGCCACCAAATTATGCCGAAGGGCAAAAACAGTGGATTTCAACTGACTTTTCACTGCAATTGAGTATCAGTCTCACCCAGTGGCAGGAGTGGCAACAAGACCTGAAAAATCTTGGGAAAACCAATAACAAGCGTGTATTTGACGGCACCTTGCCGCGGCGTTAGGGCGTTTAACCGGTTGACTATTGGCCGTTCCGAACAGACAACATGTTCAACGGCCAATGAGTCAATGCCCACGAGGTTAACGATCAATAAGCAGTGGTATCACTATTGCTCGGGGCGAACAGTTTGCACACCCTCGCTTGTTCCAAGCAGAAGGATATCTGCGGGGCGTAAAGCAAACAGACCGTTAGTGACGACGCCGGTGATATTGTTCAATATTTCTTCAGTTTTGCGTGGCGTTGGTATCGAAAAATTATAGATGTCCAGAATCTGGTTGCCATTATCCGTAACCACCCCTTCACGATATACCGGGTCACCACCCAGTTTTACAATCTCACGCGCGACATGACTCCGGGCCATGGGTATGACTTCCACCGGTAGCGGAAATTCACCAAGTTGTTCCACCCATTTGCTTTCGTCGGCAATGCAGACAAATTCTCTGGCGCATGCGGCGACAATTTTTTCCCTTGTCAGGGCGCCACCACCACCCTTTATCAGCTCCAGACGGGAGTTGGTTTCGTCGGCCCCGTCAACGTAAATTGAAATTTCGCCGGCGCTGTTGAGTTCTACAACTTCGATGCCATGGTCTTGCAGTCGCTTGGCCGACGCCTCGGAACTCGCGACTGTGGCAGCAAACCTGGTTTTGTACTCTGCCAGGTAGTCAATGTAGAAGTTGGCTGTAGAGCCGGTGCCGATGCCGATAATGCTGTCGTCATCCACGCGGCTTAGTGTGTAGTCTACGGCCGCTTTGGCGACGATTTGTTTCAGCTGGTCCTGTGCGAGCTTGTCCTGTGTCATGGCAGACTCTTTCGGTTGGGTCGTTATTTATTCAGCGTTATGTTTGCACATGATAACAGCCTTGTCAGTGGCTATGGCATCCAGTGGAATGTCCCAGGGGTCTTCATCTATCCGTTCCAGTTCCTGACAGCTATGGGCCAGGCCAATCAGAGTTGGCCGGCGCGGACTGTTGCGGGTGAACGCCAGAGTTCGGTCATAGAATCCTCCTCCCATACCAACTCTGTAACCGCGAACATCAAAGGCTACCAGGGGCAGAAAAATCAGGTCAAGCGCCCAGACGGGAATGATCTGGCTACTGCGCAAGGGGGGTTCCGGATAACCGTAATAACTCGGCCTGAGTGGCCCGCCCGTGCGGTATGAGGCAAAGTAAATGCGATTGTGTTTGAGAGGATGCAACACAGGCAAATAACAGCGCTTGCCGGAAGCTTCTGCCAGTGCCAGGGTTGGCAAGGGGTCTATTTCTCCATCATTGCCCAGATACAGTGCCACGCTTTTGGCATTGCGGAAAGCTGGTAGTAAAGCAATGTGGCCAGCCAGTGCATCCGCAGCCCGCTTTTGCTGGTAAGGACCAAGGGCGCGTCTGCGCAAACGGGCTTGTTGGCGGATGGTTTTTTTATTCATTATGGGTGACAGCAACCACTACGCATTCAGTTGCGCTTGACTGTGAATGGCTCCCCGGGCATGCCGCTGCCAATGTTGGCCTTGAACCGTAACGTTCAAGGTGGAGGCCGCTGCGATACATCAGGCTTTCCGTACTGGCGGACATGCACAACAGTATCAACGAGAAACCCCCGGGTAACACTTTATCGGCTCAGGACACAGATTGACTGGCAAACATCCCAGGGCAGGTGTCCAGTATACATATTCAAGAACGGTTGGCAAAAGGGAGAAAGTGGACCCGGGGTCGTCTAAAACAGCGTATTGCTCTCGAAGCTTTGCAGGGCCTGGTCCAGAGACTGGTCAATTTGTTGTAATTGCTGCGTTACTTCCGGGTTACCGGTACCTTCGGTTTTCATTTTCATCAGGTCGTAGGTGAGATTCAGGGCAGCCATCACTGCTATACGCTCAAGCCCAAGCACATTGCCGGAGTTTTTGATGTTGCGCATACGTTCATCCAGCATTCGGGCTGATTCCACCAGTGCTGCCCGCTCTTCCGGAGGGCAACTGACCTGATATTCTTTATCCAGAATTCGAATAATTGTGTTATTGGGGTTCACGGCAGATTAACCCTTTATTCGTTATTTAGGCTTTTCAGGCGGGTAATCATACTTTCAACGCGAGTACGGGCCTGCTCGTTTTTTTCGATTAACTGGCTACGTTCACGCAACAAATTGGCTTCCCGTTCCCTGATCGCCTGGTTTTCTTGCTGCAGACGCGCGCAGAGGGCAATCAGACGATTTACCTTCTGTTCGATTTGTTGCAGTTGATCCTGATTCATATCGGGGGCCTTTCTCAACTACCCAGCCAGTGCTGCCGGAGTCCATTTATCTTCTCAGCAAGGCAGAGCGAGCGCTGTGTAGTTACTCTACATAAGCGAGCGATAACGCCGCTGAGGGGAAAAATGGGCCCGGCTCTTCGGGTTGCCCCTGAAAAACCGCCATACTGCGTTATTCGTCTTTCATTTGGAACAACCAAACATCTCTCCTACTGCCTTGTCTGGCAATTTTTCAGGGGCCACAGCACTGGCTGGGTAATTGAGAAAGGCCCCTAACGCCCATTTCCGCTGAGCGTAACTATATTGTGCACCCAGGAAAGGGTCAACGATTTAAGCCCAATTCCAGGAAATAGTGCTAACTTCCCGACAGGCCGCGCTTTTTGCTGACAGGGGCAACCAATATTTGCGCGTTGGATGAGTATTTGCCAAGTGAATGTTACGATGCGAGTGCCCCTTCAGGGTGATAATCACGCTTTAATTCGCGCAGGAAGAGTTGTGGAAGTCGATTTTGATACGATAGCCGACGCACTGGGTCGGGCTGGCATAATGGGTAATCCGGCTGAACTGCATGGCATGTTATGTGGCCGTATTGCGGGTGGGCAGGTATTGGACGAAGAGGCCTGTCTGGCTGCGGTTGCCGAGCTGTTTGACGCCGAACGCGGCAATATTGATGCTGCCAGCAGTGAACTGGTAGCTGTTTACCGCAACGCGGCAGGCAAATTTGCGGATACCGGTTTCGGTTTTGAACTGTTGTTGCCGGACGACGAGGTTGAATTGAGTCTGCGTATCGATTCACTTGGCCAGTGGTGTCAGGGCTTTCTGGTGGGACTCGGGCTTTCCGGGCTGTCCAGTGATACGCAATTTTCTGCCGACGCTGCTGACGCTCTCAAGGACGTTGCCCATATTGCACAAATAGATGTCGATGCAGCAGACAGCGAAGACAGCGAGACCAACCTGTTTGAGCTGATTGAGTATGTGCGCATGGCGGCGTTAATGATACACGCCGATGTTGTGGCGTCCCGGTCAGAGACTCAACCTGCGTCCCCCACTCTTCATTAGGCTGGTTTGTTGATTACCAAAAGAGAATTTGCCAGTCGCCGCCGGGCATTAATGAACCTGATGGGGCCCGACAGTATTGCGATATTGCCGGCAGCACCCGAACGCGTTCGCAGTCGCGACACTCACTATCACTACCGCCAGGACAGTGATTTCTGTTATTTGTGCGGATTTCCAGAGCCGGAGGGCGTACTGGTTCTGATCCCGGGTCGCCAGCAAGGGGAGTGTGTACTCTTCTGCCGGGAACGGGATCGTCAGCGCGAAATCTGGGACGGCTACCGCATTGGCCCGGAAGCAGCCTGTAAAAAATACGGTGCCGATGACGCTTTTCCCGTCGGTGATATTGACGATATTTTGCCCGGGCTACTGGAGGGACGGGACAAGGTGTATTACTCCATGGGTCGCCACCCCGAGTTTGATGGTCAATTGATGGGGTGGGTTAATAATATCCGAGCCCAGGTGCGAACCGGCGCCGTGCCTCCCAGTGAATTTATTGACCTCGATCATTTTCTGCACGATCTGCGCCTGTTCAAGCGAGAGTCTGAAATTGACATTATGCGTGCTGCCGGAGCGATCAGTGCAAGAGCGCATTGTCGGGCTATGGAAGCCTGCAAGCCAGGCATGAGCGAGTATCAGCTCGAAGCGGAAATTTTGCATGAATTCGCCATGGCGGGGGCTCGATTTCCAGCTTACAGTACGATTGTTGGTGGTGGCGCCAATGCCTGTATTTTGCACTACATTGAAAATGCCGCAGAATTGAAGAGCGGTGATCTGGTCTTGATTGATGCCGGTTGCGAGTTGCAAGGTTATGCGTCTGATATCAGCCGCACCTTTCCTGTAAATGGCAAGTTCAGTGACATACAGCGGGCTTTGTACGATATTGTTCTGGCGGCACAGGTTGCGGCAATAGATGCCGTAAAACCGGGCAATGTATGGAGTGCCCCGCACGATATTGCTGTCAGGGTAATTACGCAGGGTCTGGTTGACCTGGGCCTGCTGCATGGCGATGTGGATACGCTGATTGAGCAAGGTGCTCACCAGGAGTTCTATATGCACAAGACCGGACACTGGATCGGTCTGGATGTGCACGACGTGGGTGACTATAAGGTTGATGGTCAGTCGCGAGTGCTGGAGGCCGGTATGGTGCTTACCGTTGAGCCGGGAATTTATGTTGCTACCGACAACCTCAATGTCGAGGAAAAGTGGCGTGGTATTGGTATTCGCATTGAAGATGATATTGCGGTTACTGCACACGGCAACGAAAATCTGACAGCAGATGTACCCAAAGATGTTGACGCGATTGAAGCGCTTATGAACAGGGAATAAGGATCAGGGAATTTTCGGAAAACAGACAGGCTGGTTTACGGGAAATATTTGGATGAGTGGCGAGAGTAGCAACGACCATTACGATATTGTTATTGCCGGCGGTGGTATGGTGGGTTGCAGCCTTGCGCTTATGCTTGCCGCATCGTTTCAAAATTACAAAGTATTAATGGTGGAGGCGAACCCTCAGCAAGACGGTATTCCCGCTTCAGATTTTACGCAGCCCAGTTTTGATGCCAGATCTACAGCGTTGTCTTACAGCACTCGCGAAATTTATGAGTCCATTGGCATCTGGAGCCAGTTGGCACCAGATGCTTGCCCTATTTCCAGTATACAGGTCAGCGATCGCGGTCACCTCGCGTCCACGCGCCTGAATGCCCGCGAACAGGGTTTTGAGGCTTATGGCTATGTCGTGGAAAATCGACAGCTTGGCAGAATACTCAATAACGCCGTGGCGCAAACCGCTGTGGACGTGGCAGCGCCGGCGACAGTAACCAATGTCAGCATGCTGCGTGACGGGGTTGTATTGACATTGAGCGATCGCGACCAGCCGGTGTGCGGTAAATTGTTGGTTATTGCTGATGGTGCTCGTTCCGCTACCCGCGACAAGCTGGGTATTGCCGCCAGGGTTAGCGACTATCATGTGGCCGGAAACAAACAGATGGGGTTGATTGCCAATGTCGCTATGGCAGAGCCTCACAATCACGTCGCTTACGAGCGTTTTACCGACCAGGGCCCCATGGCTTTGTTACCGCTGATTGATGCCGGTGGCGTAAAGCGCAGCGCGCTGGTCTGGACGTTGCCAGCTAACAAGGCAGACTATTTGAGCACGTGTGCGGAGACGGAATTTGTTGAGCAACTGCACGCGCGTTTTGGCTATCGACAAGGTTTGTTTTCCGGGGTTGGTGAACGTCACCTGTACCCGCTCAAATTAATGACTGTCACGGAACAAATACGCCGCAATATAGTGGTTGCAGGCAATGCCGCCCACAACTTGCACCCGGTGGCCGGGCAGGGTTTTAATCTGGCAATGCGCGATATCGCTGCCTTGACAGCAACGTTGACCAGCGGAGTTAAAATCGGGCAATCGCCAGGTGACTTGCAACTGTTGCAGAGGTATCTCGATTCCCGACAAGCCGATCAGGACAGAACGGTTGCAGCCAGCGACTGGTTGCCACGCTTGTTTGGATTGTCATCCATGACAGTGGCCGGTATTCGAGGCTTGGGGCTGATGGCGCTGGATCTGGTACCAGAGTTGCGCGAACAATTTGCGCGCTATGGTATGGGGCTGGAATCTCCTGCGGCGAGGGTGTGAATGTTGGATGAATGTTGGACGTTCGATGTTGGACGTTCGACGAAAGAGACTCGGACCATCGCTGCGCTCGGTCGCGATGATGCCCGGGTGAACGGGGTTTTGCGCCGCCGGCAAGCTGGTAAGCTTGCTCATCGAACATCGAACATCGAACATCGAACATCGAACGCAAACGGTATAAAAAATGATCAGAGAATTTGATGTAATTGTCGCCGGTGGCGGATTGACAGGTGCCGCTTTTGCAACCTTGTTGTCGAGTAGAGAAGAAGCTCAGGCTCTGCGCATTGCTGTGATCGAATCTCATCCGTTTACCGGATACTTTGATGGTAATGAGTTTGATCCACGCGTTGTAGCACTCACCGAAACGTCGCGACAATTATTGTCAGATATTGGCGTTTGGGAACAAATTTCTGCGCGTCGAGTATCGCCTTATACCCGTATGTCGGTGCGTGATCACGATGGCACCGGTTTTATCGAATTCGACAGTGCCGATGTTCGCGCATCCAATCTCGGCCATATTGTTGAAAACTCCAATATTGTTGGTGCCTTGCTCGAAAAGATGGCACATCGTCCCAACGTGGAATTGATTTGCCCGGCCAGGGTATCCGGTGTTCACCGTGAGGGTGAGCAGACTTTTGTGAATATTGATGGGGTGAGTATCGATGGGGTAAACACCGATGGCGGCGGACAATTGCAAGCGCCATTACTGGTGGCTGCCGACGGCGCTGTATCTCATGTGCGGGAGTTGTGTGATTTTCATTTGCGCGAAAAGACCTATGGGCACAAGGCCATTGTTGCCACCATTGGCTGTGAAAAGGAAAATGGCGCTACCGCAAGACAGTGGTTCAGTCTTGATGGTCCGCTTGCCTTTTTGCCATTGCAAAACGGCGAAGACAGGCACAAGGTGTCTATCGTCTGGTCTCAGCGTGACGAGCGTGCTGATGAACTTATGGCGTTGCCTGACGACCAGTTTTGCCTGGCTCTGGGGCGTGCCAGTGAGCACAGCCTTGGTAACATCACCGACATATCACAACGTTACAGTTTTCCTCTGCTGGAGCGCCATGCTACCGATTATGTAAAGCCCGGAGTGGCATTGTTGGGCGATGCGGCGCACACCATTCATCCGTTGGCGGGGCAGGGCGCAAATCTTGGTTTTAAAGATGTGGTGGCACTGGTGGATGAATTGTGTCGCGCCTGTATACGCGGTTTGCCGCTGGGCGATGAAAGTGTGTTGGGCCGTTATCAGCGCAACAGAAAGCCGGACAACCTGGCAACTATGTTGGCCATGCAGGGTTTTAAACAGCTGTTTGGTTCCGATAACTTGAATGTGCGGCTGTTGCGTAATAAAGGGATGTCGTTGGTCAATCGCGCAGGACCGGTGAAAAAACGCCTGATTCGACAGGCGATGGGGATTTAACAAGATTACGGTAATGGTGTGAGTTTTGCCTGTGCAATAGCTGTGCTTTCATGCGCTTTATGAAAACAAAGTCGTCGAAAATTATTGAGCAGGCAATGGATCTGGCGGGCGCCGATCAGGATATCGCCATACTGTGGCTTTATGGTTCCCGTGCCAAGGGTAACCATCAGGCAGACAGCGACTATGATTTCGCCGTTGCGTTTAATGATTTTTCGGGGAGTGAGCTGGAAAGGCGTTTGCGTCCGGAGGAGTTGTCAATCACCTGGGCTGAACGCATGTCGGTAGACAGTGAACAGAATTCCATCGTCGATATCAATCTGGCTCCCCTGCCTCTGGCCGGAGAAGTGATCAACTCTGGCGAAGTGTTGTTGTGCAAGGACCGTATGCGGCTCTACCGGGAGGAAAACCGGATTTCAGGCATGATTGAACTGAACTGGAACTACCACCGGGCACACTATGGATAACCTGTACCCGCAAGCTATTCTGGAGCCTGTCAAGGAATGCCTGGAACAACTGGATGAGCTGTCTGCCACTACCCGGGCTCGAAACCTGTCCACATTTGAATATCGGGCGGCGGAGCGTTTGCTGCAATTGTTGGTGGAATCCGCAATAGGGGTTGCCAGGCAGTGGCTGAAGTCGCTTGATAAGTCCCCCTCCTTCCGACGCCTGCCAATGCTTTTCCAAACTGTCGCAACGGCAGGTTATCAACGGCGAAGAACTTCGAAACTGGAAGAAAATCATCGGCTTGCGCAATGCCTTGGTGCATGACTACCTGAACATCGACCCAGCGATTGTAACGAGTGTGGTGAAAAATCGACATTACACCGATATCGAACGCTTTGTTGCGCGGGGGTGCCAGGTTCTCTGCGCTAATTAGCAACCCCTGTCTATGCCATGTGGTGTCGGTTCCACTTTCCGCCGGCAATTCGTCTAACCTATATGACCATGACCGATCGCAACGGGTACCGTGGCGAATCCGAGGGGCTCTCGCCGGGTTCGCCCGGTACGGATGAATCCCACAACGACTTGGTTGAGCGCCTGTTCCGGGAGCACAACCGGGCGTTGCTGCGGTTTTTGCGTGCGCGCACGGAGTCGGATCAGGAGGCCAAAGAGGTCGCGCAGGAGGCCTACGTCAGGCTGCTCAAGCTGGAGGAGCCGGGCGTAGTGAGCTACTTCAGGGCGTTTTTGTTCAAGACCGCATCGAATATTGCCGTTGACCGGCAACGCCAGCGCGAACGCAGTGAGCGACATCTCAACCTCAGCTTCTTTGACGAAGCCACCCGTTCAACTGAAGACGCCGCCCTGGATCGGGAAAAGATTCTGGTGCTTGGCCGCTGCGTGGCGGAATTGCCGCCAAAGTGCCGCAAAACCTTCCTGTTGCGCCGTATTCACGGGTTGAGTGCCAAAGAGATTGCCGGGCGGATGCGCATCAGCGACCGCATGGTGCGCAAATACCTGGTCCAGGCCACAGTCTACTGCCGGCGGCGGCTGGATGAAGAGTTGGGAGGCCGTGATGACCAGGGATAAAGCGTTGAGCAGACAGCAGGTACTCGAGCAGGCTGCGGAGTGGCTTTTCCGCCAGGATGAATCGCAGTCCCGCGACCGGCAGGAGTGGTTAAGTCGTTCTGCAGAGAATCGGCGCGCCTACGAGGATGTAGAGGAACTGGTGGCGCTTGTCGGCAATCTGGACGAAACACCCTGGCCGGATGAGTCCGAGTTGCAGGCGGACACCTACAGCGGTGACGAGGCGTTGTACGACTGGGTGCAAAAAAAGAAACGGCGTGAACAGCAAGCGTTAAAACTGTCACAACGCGTCGCGCGCAAAGGCACGGTGCGCTGGGTGGAGATAGGGCTGTCGATGGCGGCCGCGCTGGTAGTTGGTGTGGCGTTGGTCTGGTGGCAGTTGGACACCGGGTTAAACGAATCCGTCCCCGATGTAAAAATCTACCGGACGATTACCGCCCAGCATCGTGACATTACTCTAAGCGATGGTTCGCAGGTGAGCCTGGGTGCCAACTCAACCATGTCCATTGCCTATACCGAGGATCAGCGCCTGATCACACTTGATCAGGGCGAAGCGTATTTTGTGGTCAAAAAAATACCCGGCCGACCGTTTATGGTCGATGCGGGCAGTCGTCGGGTGGCGGCCGTGGGTACGGCGTTCAATATCTCCGAACAGCAGGAACGGGTGGTGGTTACCGTGGCAGAAGGTCAGGTCATCGTCGCCCCGGCGTTGGCAGCGGGGCAGGTTAAACAGGTGACCGAAAAGGGGGCATCCGATCCGAATTTAAATGGCAGCGCCACTTTTTTAAATGCCGGTCAGCAGTTAATTTATGACCATCAGAAAATTCTGGTTACGCAGCAAGTGGATCCCAACACGGTTTTGGCGTGGCGCGATGGCAGACTCAAGTATTTGAGTGAAAAGCTGCGCTATGTGATTGCCAATGTAAATCGCTATTCAAGGCAACCCATTCGACTGACTGATTCGGAGTTGGGTGATTACGATTTTACCGGTACGGTTTTTCATGACAATATCGATGTTTGGATCAACAGCTTGGAGCAGGCGTTCCCATTGCGTGTGGAGCGCACAAAAGATGGGGTAATTCTGTTGAGTCGGCGGCAGTGATGATGAGCGGCGTAAAAATTCAACTCCTGGTTCCATTTAATGCGTCAACAACGTCTACGACATGAAACCAAAAATCCTGAGAGGGGTAAATCATGTTAAAAGCAGAAGTATGCAGACGATTGTTGAAGGCATGCGCCGGTCTGCCATTGGTGTTTTCACTGTTGACTGCAAATGCAAGCGCCGACGAACTTAACCAAAAATCGGAATTCAATATTCCCGCCCAATCACTCAATGCCGCGCTGGTTAATTTTTCCGAGCAGGCAAATCTTCAGCTAATCGTTAACACAAAAATTCTTGAAGGCTTCACAACTTCAGGTGTTAATGGTGAGTTGGCCGCGCAGGTAGCGTTGGTGCAGCTATTGGATGGTACCGGGTTGGGGTTTAAGTCGTCGGGTGCTGGTACAGTTGTTGTGTCAAAGCTGTCTCAAGATGAATTGGATGTGTCGGGAAGTAAAATAAAAAATATCGAAAATAATCAATCGATAGAAGAAATTATAGTAACCGCGCAAAAGCGGGAAACACGCCTGCAGGACACCGCCATAGCCATTTCCACTCTGAGCGCCGACACCATCGAAAAACGCGGCCTGGACAGCATGGGCGACTACCTCAGCACGATCCCCGGTGTCACAATTCAGGATCGCGGCGCTGGCGCCAACTCCATCACCATGCGCGGTATTTCCGCCGGTCCGCAGACAGAAAGAACGGCTGTCGGCGTGTACTTCGGCGAAAGCTCCATATCGGGGATGAGCAATGGTCCCAATACGGTCAGTAGCGATCCAAGAATGGTGGATATCGAACGCGTCGAAGTATTGAAGGGGCCTCAGGGAACCCTCTATGGCGCCGACAGTATGGGCGGCATTGTGCGCATTATTCCGAAAGCGCCAAATCTGGAGCAACTGGAAGGCGCTGTCGGCGTACAGTATTCCACTACCGGGGAGCTGGGTGGCAACAATCACCAAATACAGGGTGTCTTTAATCTCCCCCTGATCGAAAGCCAACTCGCCCTGCGTGGGGTCGCCTACCGTTTCGAAAACAGCGGTTATGTCGAAAACATCGCCGGCAGTTATACGGGAGACGCCACCCCGATCGCTGATCTAATAGCAAAGTATGGAGGTGTTGCTGTGGATGACGACGAGGTCGGTAGCGATGAAACGACCGGTCTCCGTCTCGCGGCCTTGTGGCAGCCCATTGACACCCTCAGTATCAAGCTCAGTCATACCTGGCAGGAAATCACACAGGACGGGTCGCGCGATACGTATCTGGGTCTGCCGGGTAAATTTCAGCAAATCAAGGTGCAGCCATGGCCGAATTCCACCATTGGCACTACGGGCAATGGTATAGCGCCAGAGCCTGAAGGGATGAATGAGGAGGTGAATATTACCAGTCTTGTGCTGGACTATGATCTGGGTTGGGGTACCCTGCACAGCACGTCTTCATGGATCGACAGGGAGAGCACACAATTTTGGGATATCAGTCAGCAGGACTACGGGCTCACCGTTATGCAGGTAAGGGCCGATGAGGCTGATCGATTCACCCAGGAACTGCGGTTCACCTCGCAATTTGAGGGTCCCGTGCAGTTACTTGCAGGGTTGTACTATGACGATTACGAAAACAACTACAACTTATCGAGTTTTTGGCCCGGCGACCCCGCCAATGCGGGTGCGGTCAATGCCGATACCGGACGGAACCTCTGGGCCGGGCATGAAGACGAGCCCTATTATTCTCTGGGCCACTACCAAAATTCTCTAGAACAGAAGGCGGTTTTTGCCGAAGTGTCTTACGACATTATTGATCGCCTGACGGCAACTCTGGGAGCGCGTCATTATGAGTATGAGCAAAGCACATGGGCGGAGCGCGCTGGTTACTGGTATCGGAGTGAAACGTTCGGATCGCCTGGAACGACTACAAGTGATAAAGCTGACGACAGTGGCGAAACCTATAGAGTCAATCTCAGTTGGAAGCCCAGTGACGACACGCTACTCTATGCTCAGTGGGCGGAAGGCTTTCGGTTGGCGAACATTCAGAGGCCGCTAGCAGAATCGAAGGGATGCGATATCGACGGCAACGGCCGCTATGAAGTATCGGGTGGCGGCGAAGTCCCCATCGTAGACGGGCTACTTGAACCGGATACGACCGAAAACTACGAATTGGGCTTCAAGGGGACGTTTGCCGATAACCTGGTGAGCCTCGATGTGGCGCTCTATCATATCGACTGGGAAGGACTGCCGGTACGCGTCATCTTGGAAAAGAGCGGTTGTGGCGGCTATCGCGCCAATGCCGGTTTCTCCACCTCGGAAGGCATCGAGGTGGAATCCCGTCTGCGCCTGACGGATGCGTTGCGGCTTGACCTGGGCGCGTCCTATAACGAGGCGAAGCTGTCAAAAGACCAGTCGGGCTTGGGCGAGAAGGGTGATGACCTGCCGGGCTCGGCGGACATTAATTTCAGCGCGGGCCTGGAGTACGGGTTCAGCCTGGCTGGCTACGATGCCTTCGCTCGGGTCGACTACGCCTATGTGGGTGAGTATGGCACCCGGTTAGACCAACCCGATGACCTGCCCAGTAGCGGCGGTTTCAGTCAAATCCATCTGAAAACCGGTATCACCCTTGATAAACTGGCGGTCGATCTGTTTGTCAAAAATCTGACCAATGCCGACGACCTGACCTGGGTGGAAGATGTATCCACTATCTTGGGAACGACGACAGTTTTTCGGCTGCGCCCCCGAACCATCGGGCTTAATCTTCACTACAGTTTTTAAT
>JBNKFQ010000198.1:0-9407 GCA_050289385.1 Porticoccaceae bacterium
CCAGGTTGGGCAAGTATTCCGGCCCGGGGATCGCCGGGTTCAAAATCAAATGGCGTCCAGCGATCCGGCGCCGCGTTCTCAACCGCCTGCACCAGGGGCACACCTGTTAATGCCGCCAGCGCCGGTGTTAAAAAGGTATGGGGCGTAACAAACAACTGACGGTAATCGGCCTGGCGATTGACCACATGATCAACGATAGTGCGCAGAGTCTGTTCCCCCATGTCCTTTAAGGCTTCATTGGTAAATTTAGGGTAGATCGCCAGGTCTTTTGACAAGGTGTCATATTCTTCGAAAACCAACATATCTGAGAAAAAACCGCGCACGCCATTTTCTACGCGAGTAGAACGCAGCATTCTTTCAACCTGCTGCCGCAAACCTTTTTCAGTATCCAAATCACCCCTTTCCGCAGCGCGCAACAAAGAGTGATCAGGTGTACTGTTCCACAACAAAAAACTCAGACGTAACGCTTTGGACAAAGCCGTCAGACGAAGGGGCTTGTCCTGGTCCGGATCGGGCTCGGCGTATTCAATACGAAACAGAAAATTGGGCGAAATTAACAAATTGATTAAACTGCGTTCCAGGCCTGCATAAAAATCCTGATGTTCCTCTGCCAGAGTTGCCGCCGATTGCAATTGATTTTGCAATTCATCTGCAGTCAAATTACGCCGGTACAACAAGCGGCCTACGCCAGCGATAAACTGGCGGGCACAAGATTCATCGAAGGCGGTTACCGATAATGGCTGGCAGGGAATCAGCGCTTGCCGGTGCCTCGCATCAATGACCTGGCGAGCGACTTCCCGGGCCATTCCCTCAGCTACGGTAAACCCTGCTGCACTCAACCCGGAATGAGCAGCACCTACAGCCATAAGTCCTTCTTCGCGGGGAACAGGGTCGGCGAAGCGTCCTTCCACCACAATGGTTTCGCCAAACACTTCGCGAATAATATTGCGGTACTGCTCTGAATTAATTCGTCGAATTGCCGTTACCTGTTCTTCATCAACAGAGTGAGAAACTGCTTTTTCACTACGTTGACTGGCTACCACCCACGCAATAACGCCGATAACGACGATGGATAGAACAAGAAATTTATAACCGTTTTTTCCTGTAAACATAATTTTTATTTTCCTTCATCCTTACCGGGCGCTGGCAACCAGCGTGCCATCCGGGCGAACCAAAAACGCGGGTGCGGCGTCGACGCGATACGTAGCGGAAATAGAGGTGTTTTCTCCGGTGCGAGGGTCGGGTTTCGCATCGGCCAGTTTTTTCAGGTTGTAATACAAGGCAACAACATCAACGGCAGAGAACTGTTCTCCCCCGCTGGCATTCATAAACCAGAAATCCGCCCAGGGTTGGTAACCCGCCATATAGCCAGTTGCCCTTCTGTCCTCATGCAAGTTTAAACGCAGACGGGCTTTGGCCAGTTCCATTTTAGTAAAGGTGGGTGGTTCACCTTCAAGAATGACGGTTTCATTTCCCGGCTCTGTGATAAATACGCCATTCCTGATGGCACCTCGCAAGGTACCGACGGTAAACGAATCGGGTTCAACCACATAGGTTGCATCTGGCAGTGCTTTGCCAAAAGCATCTCGGCGCAAGCGCCTGATTGCCCGATAAAATGACACCGTTGCGGGACCATCAGCGCTGAGGTTTTCGCCAGTAATGGCAAATAGCCAGGCGCCGGCGTGCCTGGAACCAAAGAGTTGAGTGCTCCACACCGTTTCTTCCAGAAGCGGACGAACCGGCAGGCTGATGTTATAAACGTCATAACATCCCACGGCTCGAAACAACTGATTGTCGACTCCCTGCTCACCGGTTTCCGGATCTTCAAAGGCCGTTGCAGCATCACCCTCTTTGCCATCCAGATTAAAGCCCCAGGCATAAGGCCCGCTGACCAACTCGTGATTGGGGTCTGGATGCGATGCCGGGTACAGATACACACTGACGGGTTTTCCGTCTTTCTTGCCCCGTCTGGCAACTGCGGTAAAATCTGCCGTATTGGTTGCGCCGTTTATTAATTCCTGCGTTCGCGCTTCGTCGTAACCAAACGATCGGTACGCGGATTCTCTGATATGACCATAGCCACCATTGCCACCATGCGGGCAGTTGTCTTTATGCTGGTACGTAGCTGTATGAAAATAGCCAATCACAAAACCTCGCGTCTCGGCCTGTGCAGCCGAGGACAAAAAGCCCACAACTGCACAGATACAAGCGACTGTTCGCAACGATCCGGTTTTTATCACCGTTAAAAACTCCGCTTGATCTCAAAACCGAACGACCGCGGCCTGTTCACCGGGTATCGTGGTCTGCCCGCCACATTAATAATGGCCGAGGTGAATCGGTCCTGACGTTCGATATCGTTGAATAAATTTCTTCCATAAAATGAGACGTCCCAGTTGCCTGACATAAATACCAGACGGAAATTGGCGAGCGTTGTAGAACCTCTCTTCGAGAGTGGATCGCGTGTTATACCATCGGCCAGTCTGGAAAAATCCGAATAGGATCCACCTGTATATTGAACATCCATACGAAGAAAGCCATCCCAGTCTGCATTGACGTTAAAGTTGTATTCGCCAAAAACACTTGCCTGCCACTCGGGTACGTCCTGGACCCGGTCACCCGCATTAACAATAAGTGCCGGTTCATCTGACTGGAAAGTTGCATCAATATAGGAAAAGTTAAGCCCTGCCAGAAACACATCGGTAAACTTGAAATTTGACTCCATTTCCACACCAGTGCTGCTAACCCCATGCTGGCTATTGCCTTCCAGAACCCAACCACAAGGAAGGAATGTGCGGGTTTGCAAGTCTACCCAGTCCATGTCAAAAACCGATGCATTGATAGTCAACCTTTGATCAATCCATTGACTCTTTATACCAATCTCATAATTTTTTACTGTGTCAGATTCCACCTGAGTGGGTGATGATGTAAAGCCGAGAGCCGCCAGATCAGCAGCACACTGGTCCACCACGGTATCCGGCAATGTAGACATGCCATAGCCTGGCCGGAAACCTTCTGAATACTGGAAAAATAACAACTGATCTTCAGAAACCTGGTAAGACAAGTTCGCCTTGTAAACCGACCCGGTACCGCTAAAGGGGTTAGATGGAAAATCAGCCAACACATTATCACCGGTATAAAGCAAACCACTACCCCAATCGTGTCGTCCCCGATCAATATCGAATCTCCGTATACCCCCTGTTAAAACAAGGCCATCCATAATTTCATAGGATATCTCTCCAAACACTGAGAATTCTTCATAAAAGTGTGTAATGGGAGCAGTAAGAATATTATTGTCGGCTATATAGTTCGGGTTTGTCGGATCATCATTTGCAAACCGGGTATTCCAGCCATCGGGCTTCCAGAATACATCTCGCTTCATATCTTTATCGTTATAGTAAGCGCCCAGTATAAAGTCGAAACCTGCTACACGTTCTACAGAACTCAGGCGAATTTCCTGGGTAACTTCTTCTTGTGTATGAATATCCTCCCACACATTGGGAAAGGTATCATCTCCGAAAAGCTGGCCAATAATGCCGACGCCTTCTTCGTTGTATGTTCTGTCGTTATCGTAGTAGCTGGATGAAGAAATTAAATTAATATTGCCAAAGGTGGCGTCCAGAGTCAGGTTGTACAGTGTGTAATCAAATGACGATGGTTCCGCAACATCCGCACCAACCACCTGCACCAGGTCTTCGCCGGGATTTAGCGCGCCGCCGGTCACATGTTGATATCCCTCATAGTCCTGCTGTTCGTGCAACACCATTCCGGTCAATTCCACGTTGTCGTTAACCGCCAGACGGCCCAGTAAACGAAACCCGCCAACTTCGCTACCGCCAACATTTTCTTCAAAAACCTGGCCGTCCAGGGATTTTCGGTCAATAAAGCCTTCGTCCTTGCGAAACCAGCCCGCAACCCTGAACGCCAACTTGTCTTCTATTACCGGCACATTAGCCACACCTGACACTTCATGCCCAATGCCGCCACCGTCCACAACATTCAAACCGGTTTTCAAATTTCCCGACAACTGGCCAAAGTCAGGAGCATTTGGCACCAACTTGACCGTGCCACCCACGGAACCCGCTCCATACAATGTACCTTGTGGACCGCGCAGCACTTCTACCCGGTTGATATCAATCAAATTGGGGTTGGCCAGTCCACGACTGGCGCCAGTACCGCCAAAGGTTTCGCCAATTGGTGTTTCACCGAGATAAAAGGCAGTAGTAGATACGCCTGTGGTGGGATTGATGCCACGCACCGCCACCACCTGGTTACCATTACCCATATCCGTAAACGACAAGCTGGGAATACTGCGTGCGTAATCTGTAAACTGCGTCGCATTCATTTTTTCCAAAAGCTCACCCGACAGCGCACTTACTGTTGCCGAAACATCTTGCAACGACATGGATCGTTTTGTCGCCGTAACAACGATCTCTTCTACTTCCGTTTTTCTGTCAGAAACCGATGAAGACTCATTACTATCTGGCCCCTCTTTTATTAACACCGATTGATCAGAAGTAAATTCATAAGCGAGACCGCTATGCTTTAGCATGGTATCCAGGGCTTGTGACAGGCTGTACCTGCCCTTCAGGCCAGACAAGTAGGTATTTTTGCCAATTTCCATAGGCACAATAATTTGCACGCCCGCCTTTTCTGCCAACTCCAGTAACGCCACGTTGGCATAATCACCCGCTATGTCTACATCAATTTCTCGGGTATCTGCATATAAAATTGCGGACAACGAAAGTGCCAAAACAGATCCGACGCTCGCCACAAGTCGCCGACTGCATGGTATTTTATTTAGCTTGCTCATGCTCACCCACCTCTGTATAAGTCGTTATTTTTGTCGAGCCAGGCGCACTGACTCAACTACACGCATGTAACGCATCAGCATTCAAAAACCCTACCCCCGCATGAATAGGGAATTGTGAATTAAGGGGCGCAACCATTTTTTCTTTACTTTTTATCTACGCCCTTCACTATTCATTTATTTTTCTGATATTACTACGCGATCAAAATATTGTATCACCTTGATTGGGTGTGTTTTCTCCAGGTCAGACAACGCCATATTAAGACGGTCCACACGAAAGGTGGCGTAGACTTCCAGATTCATCACAGCAGCATTTTCAATCAGAATTTTTTTGCCAGAATAACGGTTAAAGTCTTGCACAACTTTTGACAGTGGCTGCCCATCGTATCGCAGCAAACCATTTTGCCAGGTAACCAGGCGGCTTATGTGATCTGGTCGAGACACCGCCACACGATTTTTATAAATATCGTAAGTGGCAACTGTTCCCGCTCTTACCAGACGTTGGCCAGGTGACTCGATTACCGTTTGGGACTTGTCGTTTGGCACAAGCTCAGGCGATGACGAAAGTGCCTGCTCCTGCTTTTCATGAACGGCCACAACACCGTCAAGCACAGCAAGCGTGAAGTTTTCCGGTGTTTTAAAGATATTGAATTCAGTACCCAGTACTGTTATTGCACGGGAATCAACATTGACCGTAAAGGGGCGCTCGGCATCTTTGCTGACATCGAATAAAACTTCACCTCGCTCCAGCGAAACACGTCGTCTGTTGTCGTCAATATTAACCAGTATTTCACTGCCCGTGTTCATGGTAATTACACTACCATCAACCAGTGTCACAGACTTTTGTTCTCCCACTCTCGTGACATAACGCATAAGGGTTGTGCCCGGCGCTTCCTCATCACGATGGAGCACGGAATTGAACGCCACCAGCGTCATTATGAGCACGGTTGCCGCGACACCGAATGCAGGCCATCGCTTGCTGTAAGCCTTTGGGACTTCCTGAGCGGACCTTGATGTGCCTTCAATCGCCAGATGTTCTTGTCGACCTGCAAGCACGCCCAGATCTGCCAACCCATGCAAGGCATCCAGAAAATCCTGTTCATACTCCGGGTGCCGCTGCCGCCAGCGTTCTATCTCGATGGCCTCTTTGCTGCCGAGTTCACCGGAAAACATGCGCGCAACCTTTTCCATTACCTGTTGCTTGCCCGTGAGCCGACGTCGTCTTTTTAACATTGTGGCAATCATCTGGGTTCCTCCCTGTTTTTGTCCCTGGAAAAGTTATCATCCCTGGAGAAGGACTGATCCATCTCCCTCATTTGCCGCACAGCATCACGTATGGTGGCCAACGCTCTGGACATATATTTTTCGATTTGCTTTACCGACACCCCCATTTCACCGGCAAGCTGACGATAGCTTTTATTTTCCAGCCGGTTGAGAATAAGAACCCGACGCCAGTTCGGTCGCATGTCCATAATTACGCGGTTAATCATTTCCAGTTGCTCGCTTTCTTCGGCAATCTTTTCCGGCGTAATTTCGGTAACGCGCTGTTTTTCCTGGTCACTGTGGTCTGCGTTGTACTTTTTGCGCACCGCTTTGCGGCGCTCCATATCCACGACCATGTTATTGGCTGCGGTCAAAATAAATGAACGATTACTGCCACTGCATGGTGACAGGCTGTCAAACAGATCATCCATTTTTGCCAGGCGCAGAAAGACCTCCTGCACGACATCATCGATATCGACACCTGAACCAATACGAGCCCTCAAAAATGACCGCAGGGCACCGCCATGTTCCTTGAACATTCGTTCAAGTATTTCCGACTTCGTTTCTCGTCGCCAACCGGTGAAATTGACTACCTTTTCGTTGTGTTTAGCCATCATCCCTCGCTGATTCGCGGCAAATCTGTGGCACTGATGTAACGCATCAGCTCGAAATACCCCTACCTGCCGGGAGCAGTCCAACTGTATTCTTTCAGATTAGTAGATTTTACGGGGCTTTCCGCAGGAAGAGAATTCGGGCGAGAGGGTATGCAAGGACAGGATCAGTCACGCAAACCGTGTCAGATCCCGGTTAAAAGGGTGCAATTTGCGTCAAGGGGCGCAAATTGCACTCGAAAACACCGGTTAGCTCACAGCTATCACATCACAAGCGTGGGCAAGAAGGCTATCGTCGATATCCAGGTGGGTAATAAAGCGAATGCTGGCCGCGCCAAACGGTATTGAACGCACGCCCTGTGCCTCCAGACCCGCCACTATTTCTGCCTGTCGATCGGGTTCCGCCAGATCACAGATAACAATATTCGTTTCTACCGGCAGGATTTGCGATACCCAGGGCCGCTCGCTCAGTACCTTGGCCAGTTCACGGGCGCGACGATGGTCTTCGCCGAGGCGTTGAACGTTGTGCTGCAATGCGTACAACCCGGCAGCGGCGAGCACTCCGGCCTGACGCATGCCACCGCCAAATACCTTGCGCACTCGCCGGGCACGGCGAATAAAGTCGGCCTTACCGAGTAGCAATGAACCCACCGGAGCACCCAGCCCCTTGGAAAGACAGATGGATATAGAGTCACACGCCGGGCCGTAATCGGCTGGCGCCATACCGGTCTCTACCAATGCATTAAACAAACGCGCGCCATCCAGGTGTAACGGCAGTCCATTTGCCTTGCAGACAGCGGCAATAGCCTCGATATCGGCATAATCATAGATAGCCCCGCCACCGCGGTTGGAGGTATCTTCCAAAGCAACCAGCGTAGTCAACGGTTGATGAACATCATCAGGATTGTTGATCGCAGTTGCCACTTGCCCGGGTTTGATACGTCCCCTGTTTCCGTCAATCAGACGAACCGAAGCCCCGGCGTTACGAGCAATTCCACCCCCTTCATACCGATAGATGTGCGACTCCGAATGACATACCACTTCATCTCCTGGCCTGGTATAAACACTAATGGCAATCTGGTTGGTCATCGTCCCCGAAGGGCAAAACAGCGCCGCCTCTTTGGCAAACAGTTCCGCGGCATAAGCTTCCAACGCATTAACGGTGGGGTCGTCACCAAACACATCATCTCCAAGTGGGGCCGAGAACATGGCCTCCTTCATGGCGGTAGAAGGCCGGGTTACGGTATCGCTGCGAAAATCTGCAATTGGCATGATAGCTCCAGAGTCTGTTCAGTCAGATAGTATAAAAAATGAATAACTCGGGTATATTAAATTAGCTGTCTACCAGAGTTCGATGTCCGGTTTGTTCGGCTACGGCGGCCAGCCAGCGGTTGATGCCGGGGTATCCCGACAACTCAAATCCACCTTCGTCGGCAACGTGGGTATAGGCGTAAAGAGCAATATCGGCAATGCTGTAATTGTTGCCAACAAACCAGTTGTGGGCCTGCAAATGTTTTTCCATGATATCAAGCGCAGCATAACCTCCCGTTTTTTTTTGCGCAAGTTGGTCCGCATACTTTTCTGCCTGCCCGGAAATCTTTAACCAGAATCGTGAGGTGGCGATAAAAGGCTCGTGACTGTACTGCTCAAAAAACATCCACTGCAATACCTGGGCTTGTTCAAATTTGCCGGCTGGCAAGAAAGGCGTATTGACTGCCAGAAACCAGATGGCGGCATTTGACTCAGCCAGATATTTGCCGTCAACTTCCAGCACCGGTACTCGACCATTCGGATTTTTTTGCAAAAACTCCGGGGTGCGCGATTCCCTTTTCAGAATATCAATCGCAATCGATTCAAATGGCAGACCGAGTTGGTGAAGCAGCAAGCGAATCTTGTAGCAGTTGCCCGAAGTTTGGTAGTTATACAATTTGTACATTGCGTATTCCGTCTATATTTATACCCAGATATCATTATTTATACCCAGATATCATTTTCCGCCGTCATGTCACCACCACTGTCGCCGGTATTGACAACGCCTTTTGGCTCCACCAGCATCATGTGACATTCGCTACGGGCTACCGGCCTGTGTTCCTTGCCTTTGGGAATAATGAACATTTCCCCTGCTGCCAGCGTAACCTTGCCGTCGCGAAATTCAATATCCAGCTCTCCCTCGATCACAATAAAAGTCTCATCGGTGTCGTCATGTTGATGCCAGACAAACTCTCCTTCCACTTTTACCAGTTTGAACTGGTAGTCGTTCATTTCCGCAACAACTCGCGGCGACCAGTGTTCATCTATTTTTGCCAATTTGTTTTTCAGACTGAGCGCGCTGTATGTCATGCTCATTTCTCCTGTATTATGATCATTCCCGACCCGAGTGATCATTCATCTCCGGTCGGCACGATGGCTGCGGTTTCGATCATTAATATCACTGTTTTTTCAGGCGCCCTGGTGCGATGCATCTTGCCTTTTGGCACCACCACTCCCTGCAGGGGATTCAACTCTATGGAGTCTTCGTTTTCGACATCGACGATTAGGGTCTGTTGACAATTCATCTTCGCCTCTGCTGGAGGCCATTTTTTTCGATCCAGCGAGGCAGAAGGAGTGCCGTGTAGTTGGCCTACATAAGCGACTGATAACGAAGCTGGGCGGAAAAATGGCCCCAGCCCTCCGGGTTGCGCCTGGAAAAGCGCCACTCGTCGTTGCTCGTCGCTCATTTGGAGCAA
>JBNKFQ010000199.1:0-3044 GCA_050289385.1 Porticoccaceae bacterium
CCTACAAAAGTGCGCATCCATAAATAAGGATCGAGAATTAAATAAGTTACGTATTTAGATTGGTTCAATCTCTAAAGATTGAACCAATCTTGGCGAAGTTATTGGATTGTCACTCCTAAATTACGGAATTGATGGATGCGCTCCTGATCAACTGAGTACACCCACTGAGCCAAACGAATCTCCTTTACGCGAATCGCAGCAAACAGGTTAAAATAGGGTCCCTACCTATTCAACAATGATTACGCTTTAGAGAGATGAGTGATGAAATACGTGTTAACAATTGATTTAGGAACTTCTGGCCCGAAAGTAGCGGTGTATTCGATGCAAGGGGAACTTGTAGCACATACGCGAACGGAAACGGCCGTATCCTATTTACCGGGTGGCGGAGCAGAACAAGACCCGGATGAGTGGTGGCAGGCGATAGATACGGCCGTTTTACAAGTATTATCCCAAGAGGCAGTTCCCGTAACTGACATCGTTGCCATTGGCTGCACCAGCCAATGGTCCGGCACCGTCGCCGTTGACGCGCAAGGGCAGCACCTAATGAATGCCATCAACTGGATGGATACCAGAGGGGCCGCGCATGCCAAAGCCATCACTCGCGGCGTTATCGAAGTCGCCGGATACGGGTTGGACAAAGTGCTTACCTGGGTGCGTTTAACTGGGGGAATACCAACATTGTCCGGTAAAGATTCCATCGCTCACATTCTCTACATCAAAGACACACGACCTGACATCTACACCAAAACTTACAAATTTCTGGAACCAAAGGATTACCTCAACCTGCGCCTGACCGGCAAATTCGCGGCCACTTTCGATTCCATCACCCTGCACTGGCTGACAGATAATCGGGACTTAACGGCCGTTGCCTACGACGATCGACTGCTCAAACTGGCGGGGATTGAACGGGAAAAATTGCCGGATCTGATACGCGCCACGGACGTGTTAGGCACAATCAAACCAGAAATTGCCGAGGCGTGGGGATTGGATACGGCCGTAAAAGTCATCGGCGGCACACCAGACATACACTCGGCGGCCGTCGGCTCCGGGGCCGCCGCCGATTACGAACCACACCTGTACATCGGTACCTCCTCCTGGCTCATCTGCCATGTTCCCAATAAAAAGACGGACTTGTTTCATAACATGGCCTCGCTACCATCGGCCATTCCCGAACGGTATTTACTGGTCAACGAGCAAGAAAGCGCTGGCGCCTGTCTCAACTATCTCATTGACCAGATTTTTTATCCTGATGACCAGTTGGGTTCAATGCCCCGTCCACCGGACATTTATGACCGGTTAAACGCCCTCGCCGCAACAATTCCCGCTGGCAGTGATGGTCTGATTTTTACACCCTGGCTTTATGGAGAGCGCACTCCGGTCGAAGACGATGCAATTCGCGGCGGTTTTTTCAACCAGTCGCTGACCACCACACGCGCCCATATGGTTCGCGCTGTGTTTGAAGGCGTGGCTTACAACAATCGCTGGCTGCTGCAATATGTGGAAAAGTTTGTCAAACGGCCGTTACCAGAAATCAGAGCAGTCGGCGGTGGCGCACAGTCCAACCTCTGGTGCCAGATTATGGCCGATGTGCTCAACCGCACGATCCACCAGATGGAAAACCCGTTACAAGCCAATACGCGCGGGGCTGCTTTATTAACGGCCGTTGCCCTCGGCCATCTCGACGCAGCAGACATTGGGGGGCACGTACCAATAACCCGGACGTACACGCCCAATCCGCAAAATCGCCAGATTTATGACAAACTATTTCAAGTTTATTTACAGCTTTACAAGCAGCACAACAAGCTCCATGCGAAACTAAATCGCTGATGTTACGCTCAAATGTATGTGATTATTCAGGTGGCTGTACAAAGTACCGTTGCCAATACAATGTCATTGCGAGTGCAGCGAGAAATCTACGACCGCACCGCAAGACTACGCAGCAGATTTCTCCCGGTGGTCGAAATGACACCCATACAGTTACAAATGTATTCCCCACAGATTTAGCTCGTTACCACAGTCATCCAATTCCCCCCTCTGCGTTAATTTCACTATCTTGGTTCTGTTTATTGTCACTCCCGCGTAGGCGGGAGTCCACTCCGGATCACATAATGGATACCCGCCTGCGCGGGTATGACATTTCCTCTGAAAAAGACGAAATCTGCAAGGATAGTGTTAATTTATTTTTTAGGAGTATTTGATGGACATCCAGGAAGTAAGTGAAAAAATATTAACCCGTATAAACTCACCGCGCCTCTCTGCTGCGTTTGAAAAAGTGGCCAGGCGCATCCCCTCCGTTCAAGCAGAGATAGAGAATTCTTACGTGGAAATCATCGGCGAAATGGAAACGGATGTGAAGCCTTACCACGACGATTTCCCTCGTTTTGCGGCGCTGCCAGAAACGGCCGTATCCCCGGAAAACATTCTGCAATGGATGCACGATCTCAACCAACGCGAAGATGAAAAATGGCAAGATGGCTTTGTCTCCGGTGCCGTCTATCACGGTGACGAGCAGCACATCAACTTCCTCAACGAAGTTTACGCCCTTAACTCGCAAAGCAATCCCCTGCACGCCGATGTCTGGCCCAGCGGGGCCAAGTTCGAAGCCGAAATCGTGGCCATGACGGCCAACATGCTCGGTGCCCAGGCCGCCGAAGCTGCTGACCCGACCGCCCAAATTTGCGGCACAGTTACTTCCGGAGGCTCAGAGGGGATCATGTTGGCTATGCGAACTTATCGTGACTGGGCCAAAGACAAACGCGGCATTAAAAACCCCGAAGTAGTTGCACCGACCACCGCCCATGTCGCCTTCGACAAGGCGGCGCAATACTTCAACATTCGCCTCAAAAAAATCCCCGTTGACGACAGATTCCGGGCAGATGTGCCTGCCATGCGCAAAGCAATCACACGCAACACCATCGCCCTGGTCGGCTCCACACCCGCCTTCCCTCATGGCACCATGGATCCCATTGCGGAGTTGGCCGAACTGGCGCAGGAACGCGGCATTGGCTTTCATACCGACGCCTGCCTGGGCGGATTCGTCCTCC
>JBNKFQ010000200.1:0-3548 GCA_050289385.1 Porticoccaceae bacterium
AGACCGCTTGCAAGCGGTCTCTGTCTGCAAGATCTGACTTACTTCATCATGCTTTTCTTGAACATGCGCTCGACTTTTGTGTCGACCTCATTGGCCTTGTCGAGTGCTGATTGAGCTTTGCTGTCGGCAGCGTTTGCAGCTTGCAAAGCCCGATCGGCCTTGGCATTGGCTGCATCAGCGGTACGCTGGGCCGCAGCGGCTGCCCGTTGTGCAGCATCAGCCGCCTGTTGAGCCGCCTCGGCCTGAGACTTGACCGCAGCGAACTCACTGGTGCTGACACAACCGCTCAACAGTGAAATGGCCAAAACCGCACCGGCAATAACAACTGATTTGGGTGATTTCATAGGGTACTCCCTCTTGTTTTTTGATTAATGACTCATTTTGGGACGGAGCCTGCTGCCGCGCCAGTCAGTGAAACCGTACGCACAACTGCACCCCGTTTTGCAATATCGCGGTAAAACCGCGTTAAGATACCAAAAATCAAGGGGAAAGTGCGAGATAGCGGTCAAAAAATCCTGATTATTTCCATACTTTACGCCTGTTTTCTCATATCAGGAGCAAGTTTCCAGGCTAAAACCGGTCATTGACACCGGCCCGATACGTTAAATACCCCAAATCATGCAATGTGCACCAGTATCTTGCGTTTGCCTGCATTGTGGCGATGTTCCCAAAGAAACACCCCTTGCCAGGTGCCCAATGCCAATTTGCCATCAATAACGGGAACAGAGATGCTACTTGCTGTCAGTGCCGCTTTGATATGGGCAGGCATATCATCTGGCCCCTCAAGGATATGGGTATACAGTGGGTCATCTTCCGGCACCAGCCGGTTAAACCAGTTTTCCAGATCATGCCGCGCAGAAGGGTCGTAGTTTTCCTGAATTAACAAACTTGCCGATGTGTGTTGGATATAAAGAGTACAAAGGCCTTCCTTGACGCCGGAATCGGCAACTGTGCGGCTCACTTTGTCGGTTACGTCATGCAATCCCTGCCCCGCTACTTTTGCATATACTGCATTAATCATATTTAACACCGGAATATATACAACAAAATCTGGCATCTGCCGCTTCTCAGGTCAAATCCCTCTCTGACCCGGCTCCACCAACCGTCCTTCCTTGTAATCCTGAATGGCTTGCTCAATTTCCTTATGAGTATTCATCACAAAGGGGCCATAATTCACCACTGGTTCGCCTAACGGCTGTCCCGCCAGCACCAGCAACCCGACACCCTTCCCACCACTTTGCAGCACAATTTGCTCACCATCGCCCAATATCGCCATCTGACCCGCCTTTAGCAAGATATCTCCGTTCAGAGAGCCATCGTAACTATAGAGCAGAACTCGTTTTTCTGCCGGTACCTCAAGGCTGATATCGGTATTTGGTGGCAGTCGCAAGTCGGCAATTTGCGCATTGCCGCTCACCCGATTCAAGGGGCTTTGCAGACTGGATCCGGCCAGCTGCCAGCTACCGGCGATTGCTCGCAATGTGCCACCTCCTTTCAGCTCAACCATAGGTAAATCTGCCGCCTCAAGACTGAGATACTCCGGCACTTTCATCTTCTCCGCTGCGGGCAGATTGATCCAGAGCTGAAAGCCGTGCAATCCCCCGCCTTCAGGGATTGGCATCTCGGAATGCAGAATACCACGGCCGGTGGACATCCATTGGGCGCCACCGGAGGCTACCGATGATTCATTACCCAGGTGGTCCCGATGCAGAAACCCGCCGCGAATCATATAACTGAGCGTTTCAAAACCTCGATGAGGATGTTCCGGAAAGCCGCCACCAAAGTCATCTTGCTGATCTGAATGCAGCTCGTCCAGCAGTAAAAAAGGATCGGTCAATGGCTCACGGGCTGTGGCGATGCGGGAAATTTTTACATTGTCGCCATCGGTCGTGCGCTGTGACTGGATAATTTGCAAGACTTTTCGGTTTTTCACCTGAAGACACCTCCACTGTCTGCAATGATTCAAGTGTAGCGCGAACCTGGTATAATGCGCGCCCTTCATATATCAGGGTAAACACCTTGACCAACGTCAATCCAGCTCAGTACGAACGACAACTGCAAGAAAAACTCGCTGACTTGCGAGCGAATTTCGCAGCATTGGCCTTGCCTGAAATTGAAGTGTTCCGTTCGGAACCGTTGAATTTCCGCATGCGTGCCGAGTTTCGCATCTGGCATGAAGGCGAAGACTCTCACTACGCCATGCACAACCCGGGGGGCAGTCGACCATTCCCCATCACGGAGTTTCCCATCGGCTCAAAACGCATCGCTGATCTAATGCCCGCCCTGATGGCAAACATTCGCGGCAACCAGCAACTGCGTCGCAAATTATACGTTGCAGAGTTCCTTACAACCCTGAGTGGCGACGCCCTGATTACCCTGATTTACCACAAACGCCTGGACGACAATTGGGAGGCCGAGGCCCGGGAGTTAATGGCGACCCTGGGTTGTCCGGTTATTGGCCGCAGCCGCAAACAAAAGGTGGTTCTCGACCGCGACCATGTAACTGAAGAGCTGCAATTGCTGGATCGTCGTTACCGATACAAACAGGTCGAAACAGGGTTTACCCAACCCAATGCCGGCATCAATCAAAAGATGCTGGAATGGGCCGTAACGGTAACTGGCAAATCCAAACAAGCGCCTCATGGCGATCTGCTGGAACTCTACTGCGGCAATGGCAATTTCACCGTGCCTCTGGCGCAGAACTTTGACAAGGTACTGGCCACGGAAATTGCAAAAATCTCAGTTAACTCAGCCCATCACAACCTGCAGGTCAACGCCATTGACAACGTGACCATTGTGCGTATGTCGAGCGAAGAATTTACCGATGCCCTGAACAAGGTGCGACCCTTTCGCCGCCTGCAGAATATCGACCTGGACAGCTATCACTTTTCAACCGTATTTGTAGACCCGCCTCGCGCCGGACTTGATAGTGGCACCCTGGAGCTGATAAAACGGTTCGACCAGATTCTGTATATATCCTGCAACCCGGACACCCTGTATACCAATCTGGAAGTACTGACAAATACCCACAGCATTAAACAATTTGCTGTATTCGATCAGTTCCCCTATACGCATCATCTGGAGTCTGGAACACTGTTGATACGGAAATAGTGTTCGATGTTCGATGTTCGATGTTCGATGTTCGATGTTATCGTCGCCACACTGTGTTTCAACGTGTCAAGCCCTTTTAGACTTTTACGAACCAATCAAGGCCGAGCTCAGCGATGGCCCGAATCTTATTCGTCCAACGTCGAACGTCGAACTTCCAACACTGCAATCTGTACCCCGAACAAATCGATAAAACTGTACCTGTCGGCACCGGCCCCTCCACCATATACTGCCAGCTAAACGCACACCAAAGGCAAACTTGCATGTTACACGACACCACCCAGGCCAATACCAATTTGAAATTCGCATACGACACCGCGCAAGATTACCTGGATTCTCTTGCAGAACGTAGAGCGTTTCCGGATCGTGACGCACTGGATAATCTCAATGCACTCGATTTGCCCCTGAGTGACGAGCAGCATTCAGCGCAACAAACCCTC
>JBNKFQ010000201.1:0-11585 GCA_050289385.1 Porticoccaceae bacterium
CCGTGTTGGTGAACAAAAAACAGTTAATCTGTCGGATGGCAGTGTTATTACTCTGAATACAGGCACTCAGGCGTTGGTTAATATTGATGCAGATAATCGGCAAGTGATACTGGAGCGAGGAGAGGTATTCTTTGACATTGCCGACGATCCCTTGCGTCCATTTTCGGTAGATACTGGCACCCGCACGGTAACCGTACTGGGTACAGAATTTAATATTCTTAAATCTCCTGGCAAGGTATCTGTTGCCGTTGTTGAAGGTCTGGTATCGATTCACGAAAAAGAAGATCAAGCGTCAAACAGTGCGCCATTGATAGAAACATTTGGTAGTGATGGTGATGTGATTCGATTAAAGGCGCCATTACAGCATCGCCTCCAAGCTGGCTGGGTCGCCGATTTTGATGTGGCAAATAATGAACTGGTTGCTTATCGTGCAAACAAAATGGATCGCTTGCACAGTTGGCGAACAGGTTCGATACGATTCGAGGAAGAACCGTTGTACAAGGTGGTTCAGGAAATAAATCGCTATTACAGCAAAAAAATACTAATCGAAGACAGTAGTATTATGGATATGAAGATTTTTGCTGTTGTGCGGCTTGATCGTCTGGATGCATCTCTGGTAGGTTTGGAAAAAACGCTTCCCATTAAAGTGATTCGCCATTTTGACCGGATTGTTATTGTTGGGGATTGAGTTTTGAGTTGGAGGTTTGAGGTTGGAAGTTGGAAGGAAATGAGTCGTGCCATCGCTTTGCTCGGCCTCGCCGCGTAGAATTTTCAGAGTGTGCTGTGCGCACCAATAAAATTCCTTTTGTAATTATTTTAGATATTGATTTTACTTCTGACTTCCAACCTCTAACTTCCAACTAAAATCGACAGGTAGGGTATCTCACGCAGCAGACGTGTAATAAATGAACAAGTTAAAAATTACATTTCTACTAAACTGTGTTATAGAGGTGGGTATCTAATGAAAGCTCATATAAAGAGTTCTGGCAACAAGAGGGGAGCGACTGTGTTCACTGCTGCGGTGGTGTTGGCAATGGCGGGCAATCTCCAGGCAGATACGGTAAAGGTTTTATTGGAAATAGATAAACAACAAGCGGGCACAGCTCTTATGGAACTGGCCGAAAAATCTGGTATCCAGATAATGGTGCCACAAAATATTGGTAAAAATGTAAATCTGCCAGCGCTGAACGGGGAGTATACGGTTAGTCAGGCACTGGATGTTTTGCTTTATAACAGCGGCCTGACCTATGAGTTTGCTTCTGAAGATACTGTGGTAATAAAAAATAGTGAAAGTGGAAAGGATAAACGTTCTTACAAGAAAAAAGAACTGACTATAGAAGAAATGGTCGTAACAGCAACAAAGCGCGGTAGCACCAATCTTCTGGATACGGAGATGAGTATTTCGACCCTGGGTCAGGAAGACATGGAGCGCAAAGGCTATGTCAGCATGAGCGACTATTTGTCCACTATTCCTGGCGTTAGCCAACTGGATATGGGGCCGGGATATAACAAGCTTTCTATGAGAGGGATTGGTGCAGGGGGTTTCGCAGACAGCACTGTAGGTCTCTATTTGGGGGAAGTACCGTTAAGCAGACCCGGAGGTTCCGACGTTGACATCAAGTTGGTTGACATCCACCACGTTGAAATTTTGCGAGGCCCTCAGGGTACCCTCTTTGGTTCTGGCACTATGGGGGGTGCGGTACGTAATATACCCAACGCCCCCAACCTGGATGAATTTGAGGCAGAGTTACAAGCGGGTGGCTCTTACACTGATGGTTCCGGCGGTATGAACAACAAGGTCAATGGCGTCATCAATGTGCCTATGATCGAGGGCCAGCTGGCGTTGAGGGTTGCTGCTTATCGCATTGAAAATCGTGGATACGTGGACATGGTGAGTTCCAGCGATGCCGCAGCTGTTGTCAAGGCTGCAAACTTTGGCGGGGTACTCAATAACAGAAAAGACGTTAACGACAGTGAGTTTAGTGGTGTTCGGGCCACCCTGCTGTGGCAGCCCACGGACAATTTGTCTTTTACATTAATGCATGTAACGCAAGACCTGAATCAGGATGGCATGGCGTACGTGGATCTTGAAAAGGGCGGCTACCGTGGAGTTGCTTTTGAATTTAATGGATTGTTTGGTGGGCAGGAAGGCCGCTCGGACGAAATTGATTTAACCAGTCTGGTTATTGAATACGATCTTGATTGGGGTAATTTGACGTCTGTATCCACCACTCGGAAAGATCGCGTGGTGCGAGATCTTGACGACAGCAGATTTTTACCCTGGCCAACTGCTCAAACAAGTATTAGTGACACCGAAGGTTTTTCTCAGGAACTGAGGGTCAATTCCCAATTGGATGGACCACTCCAGTTTTTGGGTGGGCTCTATTATGAAGACCTGCAAACCACTGGCGACGGAATATTGTTATGGAGTGGTGATGGTGTGCTGGATCCCTTTGCGGGTGCAAGCTTGTTTGGAGGCGAGTCAGGCGAATTCATCGAACAGATGGCTGCATTTGGCGAAGTATCCTATGAATTAATCGACCAGTTTAAACTGACGGTGGGTGGGCGCTGGTTCAGTTATGATCGGAGAACCACCAGAAACCTTTTTGGTATATTTGCCCCGACACCTTTTGATCGAACATCGGATGAGACGGGTAGCAAAGGCAAGATCAACCTGGCGTATACCCCCAACGACGATACCCTGATCTATGCTCAATGGGCAGAAGGTTTTCGATTGGGTAAACCGGTCGATGTGCCAAATCTGGCTACATGTGATGTCAATAATGACGGTATTCTGGATGGCACCAACACGCCAATAAATACCGGGGGAGAACTGGATTCTGATTCTCTGGAAAGCATTGAATTGGGGTTTAAATTCAGTCTGCTGGATAACCAGATGGTATTGAACGGAGCTATTTATCGTATCAGCTGGGACGGTATTCCCGTTAGCGTATTTCCACCTCCGGGCGGTTGTGGGTTGGGAACCACATGGAACGCCGGTGAAGCGCAATCACACGGCCTGGAACTGGAAACCAGCTATATGCTTGCCGAACAATTACGCGTGGATTTCGGTTTTGGCTACTATGATGCAGAACTTGCCGTTGATTCTCCCGGAGGAGGGCTAAAAGGCGATCGCTTGCCGTTCAGCCCGAGGGCTAATGCCAATATTGGCGTTGATTACAGTTTTGAATTAGCGGGATATGAAAGTTTTATTCACCTTAACTACTCCTACGTGGGTGGCTTTCATTCAGATTTGGCCGGGAACACATCGGTGCTGGGTGACTATGTTAAATTAAATTTGCGCGCTGGCGTTGCGATTAATGAACATTTGTCGTTTGAACTCTACGGCAAGAATCTTGGCAATGCCGACGACCTTGCCGGCGTAGACTTTGGATTCGGGCGATCAGAGATACGGCTGGTACCACGGGTAATAGGTTTGGATGTAAATTACAGCTTTTAACCCTTTAGTTATCTTTTATACATTACGGTATTCCCCACCCATTTTTTTGGTAAGTGGGTGGGGGATTTAGAAATAATTTTTCCCGAATTGATCTCCGTAAACAATTGGTCCTCCATCAGGTGCGGTCCCTGACAGGAATCGCGAGTATTCTCAAATCAGAAACACGGCTATACACAAAGTCAGGAATGTATCTGATTCTGAAACAAGTCAGATCCATGCTCTTGAAGATTATGTGGGCACATATAGAAATCCTGTTCAGGGGGATATAGTGGTTAAGATAAGCGGCAAAAATCTTTCTTTTGAGCTTGATAAAACTTACAAAGACTACTTGAAGTACAGTGATCATGACGCATTTTATCCTGGGGTTGCCGAGCCCTGGTATGGTAAATTTTTGATAACAGACTTGGTCCGTTTCAGTGTTGATCGTATTGGAAAAATAGTTTCACTGTTTATTGCGGATAAGGAATTTCAAAGAGTGAAGTCTGAATAAATCTCGCTGGTATTATATTTGATTGGCTTGAAGGTTTATTTGGGGCCAAGCAGGATTCTGACTGAACCCATACTTGACCTTGTGCATGACTCCTGCTTTGTGTATTACCCTCCACTTATGGCATCGGGCAGTCAGTTGGTGATTTAAAACTGTGTTTCATCAAGTAAATCATAACCATATACTCTGGCAACACGGTTTTTAAATTCCTGGATAACATCGCCCGCATTATCGGTATTGGTCATGATGGCAAAGCCATAACCCTTGACTTTATGAGCAAACAGCAAACAGTTAAAACCCCAGTTGCCGCCGCTGTGATTAAAGTACCAGCCTTCACCCTCACGCTTGATTATAAAACCCACTGCAAAAGGGCCAACCCCCACGGGGCTTAACATTTCCTTGATCATGGTTTGCGACAATACATTATTCGCTTCGCCGCGGAGTGATTTTTGCACTTCGATACCGAATTTCGCCAAATCGGTCGGAGTGGTCCACAAGCCCGCAGCCGCCAGCGCCTTGTATTGATGCCATTTCGCCTCTCTGGCCTTGCCGTCCTTGTCGTGGGCACGGCTGGCGTTTTTATCGTGCTTGGGTGACAGCGGGTGCTCAAACACGCTGTTGGTCATGCCAACCGGCTTCAATACCAGATCGTGCATCAGATCTTTGTACGGGCGACCATAAGTGTCGCTGAGCGCCAGTTGCAAAATGGTGGTGCCACCACCGGAGTATTTTGCTTTGGTAAATGGCGGCATCGTTATGCGCACTGGACCGCCGCTTGAAGGTTTTTTCCCATCCAGCAGTTGCACCATTGTCGGCATGGGCTCGGTTGGCAGGTAACCGGGAAACCCGAATCCATCGCCCAGGCCGGCTGTGTGACTGGCCAGCATACGGGGTGTCACCGGCGTGTTTTTGTTGAACTCACTGTCAGGCAGTTGCCAGGATTTCAAAATGCTGTTGATGTCATCGTCCAGAGAGAACTTGCCATCCTGTACTGCTTTCAGCACCGCCATGGCATTCAGGGTTTTACTGATGGATGCCGCCTGAAACAGTGTTTCTGTATTGACCCTGGCGCCGGTCTTTACGTCAGAAATTCCATAAGCTTTTGCCCAGTGAATTTTGAAGTCTTTGAATACGGCGATACTGACACCGGGAACGTTGGCATGCTTCATGACTTCTTCAAAAGTTAGCGAAGACAACTCCCCATTGCCGGAATCCTGTGGACCTTCAATCATTTTGGCCATTTCGGCAGGCGAGTTTTGATCGGCAGCAATTCCGGACAGGGTCCAGAACGACATCAGAAATAACAAGAGCAATGGTCGAGTGATACAAGGCTGAATATTATTGTAGGTCATGACGTCTTCCTTAGAGAAAGCGTGGAGTGTTGATTGGATAATGCCAGTCTGTCTGGTATTCGGAACCAACGGGTGCAAAGGCTTGAAGGTATGTCTTTAGGCACACATTAATGCATGTGCGGCCGATTATCCCACGGTTGGCCAAGCAGCAGCAATTTGCTGGTTTATGCGCTTTTACACTGGTTCAGCATCATATGTGATGCTGTTTGGTCTGCGGTCTGGAGTCATGCTGTTTACAATTTGGGCAGAAACAGTGGGTCTTTATCGCTTTTGTGGTTATTGATTTTATCTTTAATGTCTTTGGCAATTAACGGGCTGTCGGCATCGTACAGACCGCAGGACTTGAACATGTGGCGAAAGTTAATTTGTTTGCCAAGATATTGGTAGAGAACACGAGTCGCACAGGGTTCACGGCTGATTCGAACGGAGATGCCCAGCTTGATGCCGGTCAGATAATCGAGTTTGCTGAGGTAGTTGGGGTACAAAACCGTTTGCGTTATTTCGTTGCTGCGCAGTTGTTCGATATCGATCAAGATCATGCGCTCCGCCAAAAAGAACACCCTGCCTTCATACTTGCAGTGTGTTGCCTTGGCTTTGCTGTCGTGCGGTTTCAAGCGCTGATAACGGCTGAACGCCAGTTGATTTTCATGTTCACGAATTTCAACAATCGACTTAAGAATTTTGCCCTGAAACCCCATAGAAAAATAGTATTCGTAGTAATAGCCAATATATTCATGTAACGGTTGCAAGCTATTAACCGCTATATTTTGTAATTGATGAAAGAATGGGTCTTTAGATAAGTAGTCTTCAGATCGTTTTCTTATACGAATGATGTTTTCAAATTCTTCATACGGCCCCAGGATTTCGTGTTCTTCGACGCCAAAAAAGTCACAGATTCGAGTCAGGTTTTTTGAAGAAGGTATTACATGCTCATTAATATATTTGTTAAATTGAGTTCGATTGATATTAACCCGTCGGCAAACTTCTGATACAGATCCAAAGTGCCCGCAAAGTAATTTGAGGTTGGTGCCAAACGATGTGTTATTCATAAAAATCGGTTCACGTGGTTATGGTCGTTTATGCCGTTTAAAATTGACCAACTGATAACAGCGAAATATCAGGCATCAGAGGTCCGGTCGTCTTGCGTTTGTCGAAACTTTGTTGGGTCCAGCTCGTGCCTTTTGATTAGCTTGTAAAAATCCGAACGATTGCGCCCGGCGATTTCGGCCGCCAGTGGCATGTTGCCATCGGTTGCTGTCAGCAATTGAACCAGGTAGTCGTACTCAAACTGTTGTTTTGCATGGCGCAAAGGTTCAATTCGTACCCCCCTGTTGCCGGGCAGGGCATGTTCTGCCTGGGTTGCTGAGATGACTGGCGTGGCAGCAAGAGCAAAGACCCGTTCCATCACATTTTCCAGTTCCCGAATGTTGCCTGGCCAATGGTAACCGAGCAACAAACTGGTTGCCTTGGGAGACAGGGTTTTTTCCGGTTTGCCCGTGCGTTCGGAAATTTTTTGCAAAAAATGATTGGCCAGTAGTGGAATATCTTCCAATCGTTCGCGCAATGGGGGCAACTCCAGGCTGACAACATTCAGGCGGTAGTACAAATCGTCACGAAACGTTTTCTGCTCTATAGCCTCTTTCAGGTTTTGATGTGTTGCCGACAATACGCGCACATTGATGTCCTGATCGCGGCTTCCTCCCACTGGTCGCAGCTTGTTTTCTTGCAGAACGCGCAATAATTTGACTTGCAATGACAATGGCATATCGCCAATTTCGTCGAGCAATATTGTGCCGCTATTGGCCACAGTAAACAGGCCATCCCGGTTGCTGATTGCACCGGTAAAGGCGCCTTTAACGTGCCCAAACAGTTCAGACTCTAGCAAGTCATGGGGAATTGCACTGCAGTTTATTGCAATAAAAGGTTGGTCTGCTCTTGGGCTTTTCTGGTGAAGATTGTTGGCCAGCAGCTCCTTGCCCGTTCCGCTTTCACCGGTAATTAAAATATTAACGTCACTTTCGGCAAACAGTTTGGCTTGTTCCAGTAAACGGTGCATTTTTGCACTGCGGGTCAATATTAATGTGGATAACTGTGGCGCATGCTCTTCTTGCGGCAAGTGAATTTTCAGAGCTTTGTCGAGGGTGCTGAGTAATTCCTCTTTATCTACGGGCTTGGTTAAAAAAGCAAACAGGCCTTTTTGCGTAGCAGTTACCGCCTCGCGTATGGAGCCATGGGCAGTAAGCATAACCACTGGTGTTGTTGGCCATTCGGCATGAAGTTTGTCAAACAGATCCAGCCCGTCCATGTTTTCCATGCGCAAGTCAGTAACCACTGCATCCACGTTTTTATGCTTCATTGTGTTTAGTGCGTCTGAACCGGAGGTCGCTGTAATCGGCTGATATCCGGAGGCACCAAGACGCATTGACAGGAGCTGCAACATGCCGGGATCGTCGTCTACAATAAGAATGTTGGGTTTATTGGTCATCGTATTTCTCTGTTTTTCGCAGGGTATCCATATCACTTTCTATCTGTTGAATACCTTTGATGGTGTTCTCCAGGGTCTCTTGCAATTTTTTGTGTTCAGCTTCCAGACTCTTGAATTCGATCTTCAGATTCTGGTAACTACCTTCGATCAAATCGTAGGCCTTCGATTGAGCCTGAATCAAGTTGAACAAGGCTTGTTTTTCCTGAGTCCATTGTGCGTGGTTGGCAAGTTTTTCCAGCGTATTGCGCAATACGCCCGGCGTGCGAGCCGGATCACATGATGCAAGTAATAACAATTCAAATAGCTGGTTTTCTGCAGCAGAATCACGACGAATAACTATTTGTGCAGCCCGTTCAAGGTCGGGTAACGCGCAAAATTGTCGCCGTGCTGATAACAGGGCTGATATTTCACTCTGGCTATTGGTTGGTGGCAGGGGTGAAGGTGGACTTTTTGTTTGCCAGGATTCACAGCCTGCCAACAGGCATATGCAAAAGAATCCGATAAATAATCGTAGCATCACAGATGGTCTCCCTGGGCAAATGGAAAAGTCATCTCAAAGGATGTTCCGCTGCCCGGTGTTGATCTGACGGCAATATTGCCGTTTAGGTTTGTTACACACTCTTGAACAATCGCCAGGCCAATACCATTTCTTGGTACCGTATCACGCCGCCCGGCCTCACCTTTATAAAACGGTTTAAAAATTAATGGCAGTTCGTTTTCGTCGATGCCTGGCCCGGTATCACTAACTGTCAATTGCCAGTGATCAGTATCCGATTTCCAGGTTACTGAAATATCGCCGTTAGCGCCTATAAAGTGCCAGGCGTTGCTCAGCAGGTTGCTCAAAATCATATCCAGTGCGGTGGGATCGCAATGAATGGTTTTCGGTTTTCCCGAAAAATTCCAGTGCACTTGTCGGGGTTTTCCTGCTGAGCTAATTTTTTGGCGAATGCTTTCACAAAGACGGGCTATATCCAGTGGCTGCCAGGTGGGGATCAAGCCATGGGATACCGCATTGTAGTTGAGCAATTGTTGAATCAGGCCCTGCAAGTTGTGCGCGCTGCCAAGTAAAATGTCCAGCACATGTTTTTGCTCTTCCCGCAAGGGGCCAGCGGTTTTGTCACGCAGCAGGTTGCCAGCTTCGATAATGGCGGCCAACGGGGTTTTCAGTTCGTGGGTTACGTGCTGGATAAACGCCATTTTTTGCTGATCGGCAGCACCAATTTGCTGTCGCATCCACTCCAGGTTTTCTCCCAACGCCACCAAATCTGCAGGGCCGGTAACATGAATTGGTTTGTGCCACTGCTGCATGCCTAATTGATTGATGGCGCGATTCAGACTGAGAATGGGGCGCGACACCATCACTGTGCCAAAAACCATTAACAGCAATGCGCCGGGCATCGTCAGCATACCCAATAGCCGCAATCGATCGACCACCTGGTTAAAGTGGGTTTCTTCCTGTTTGACAGATGCGTGAATGTAGTCGTCTATGCCCGCCGACAGGCGGTCAGCGCGTTGACGCATATTGCCCAGCAACGCAGTAACCTCCTCTGAGGGTATTGCCTCCGGGCCAGAAGACAGCTGTTGCTCTGCCTGTTGCGCGGCTTTGGTTATACCGGGCACCAGACTGCGCAATTCCGTTTGCGTGCCAAGTGCTTCCTGTAACAACTGGCTGTTGCTGTCCAGTGTCACGAATTTGTTTCGGTACAACTGCAGGAAACTGTCGTCCTTGAGCAGCATATATTGTCGCGCCAACCGCGCCATTTCTGTCGCCTCTTCCGACAGGGTGGCATCAAGAGTATTGAGGCGATCCATAGCTTGCATCAAATTGCGCTGATTAACGGTTTGTTGCTGCAAGGCGTATGTGGCGTAGGTAATGGCAATTAACAGCGGTAGCAAAGCCAGGGCGGTAGCGCCCAGCCACAGTTGCATCAGAGTGAATCGTTTGAGCCCTTTGTGTCGCATGGAATTTTCGCTTGCGAGAAAACCCCATTCTGCCCATAAAAACGCATTGTTGCAAATAGGATACTTTCTAACTTGATGAAATATATAAATATTTAATTTTTAAGTTAAATATGTTGCAAAAATGCAACAAAAAAATGTCGAAATGAGTGCGCGTTAATTTAACTTATTGATTTTTATGAATATTATTTTTGGCACGCGGATTGCTATGTGTTAATTGCGGGAGGTTGCAGGAGATTGCCAGGGGCACGATGTAGGGGCTCCGTATATGCAAGCCGGTGCCTGCCCTGAATCCATGAATAGTTCATGCAACTGTAGTTCAAGTAAAGCAATGAGGAGAGAACCATGAAAGTACTAACTGTTTTAGTGACAACTCTTACCCTGACCGGTTTTGTTATGGCCGCTCAGCCAGGTGAGGATGATCCAAAGAAAACCTTCAAAAAGCTCGATCAGGACAAAAATGGCACACTGAATATGGAAGAAGCAGGTACCGGCGGTATTACCAGTTCGAGCTTCACGCAGCTTGATGCCAATGCTGATAAAGCTCTGGACTGGCAAGAGTTCCTGGCGTTGTACAAGGATGGATCCGATAAGAAGCCAACGTCCGACCGCAAGTAATATGATCGCAAGTAGCCCGAGATCGTAAGTGATGAAATTGTAAATAGTTGCAAGTGACTTAGCGGTATTTGCCTCCTACCCCCTTACCGCTAATTTTTGAGGCCTTATGGGCCTGCTTTGGGGGGGCCGCAAGGCCCCTTTTTTTTCTGGACGCAAAGCTGTTCAGGCGATATAGTTGCTCCTTAAGCCGACCGACCGGTCTTTATTGGCTGTATGCCGACACCATTCCCAGGCCATTTGGCGAGCTGGTGATATTGCGTGAACCGTTCCCATGAATAGAAACATGAATAAAAAACAGCTATCTGCGAAAAGAACCCGACAGCTTGTTCTCAATGCGGCCAGGGATATTATTTCTGCCGAAGGCAGCGTCGGTTTGACCAGTCGTAACCTCATTGATACGGCAGGGATTAGCAAAGGAGCCCTGTATCACCATTTTGACAGTCTGGACGATGTTGTGCTGGCAGTTATCAATGAAAAAATCGAACTTTCCGTTAACCAGGACAACATAAATAGTTTTCTTGATTCTGGTCCGATATCGGTTTCTGAGTTTTTGGATTTTGTTGAGAGTCGATTATACCGTCAACTTGATGGCGAAATGGATAATATACTCTTCGACGTGAAGATTTTACCTAAGGTTATTACAAATAATTACATTCGCTGCAAGATCGAGCAAATAAACTCCGAGTGGACTGAAAAGCTGGTGAATGTCCTGGGTTCTGATCTCGGTAAATCTGAAAAAAAAGCACTGATCGCTCTCGTGCTTGCTACGTTATCCGGTTTGGCGGTAAATCACCTGATAGACAGGGACCGAAAAGCGGCTAAAGCCCAGTGGTTGTTATTCAAGTCCATGGTGTTGAATCAATTTGTGAATTGACAATTTTTTTCCGCGTTTTTTTACGTCTGGCGTTAAAAGAACTGGCCAGGCGACGACCTGAAGTAATCCATAAAATCGTAATCTACAGAGTAGTTAAACGTAATCCAGGCGTGAGTCCAGCCTGAATACAATACAACAGGAGTCACACACAATGAAACGCATAATAAACGGCGCTCTGAGCAGTCTTTTCTGTTTGTTGGGCACGGCAACTTTAGCGGTTGCAGACAACCCCGATAGCAAAGAAGAAAATAACTGGAATATAACCGATACCGGTCAGCCATATACGGATGCCCGTTTTACCGTTACCGAAGGCACATGGATGACCGTGGATGTAAGTCCGGACGGAAAAA
>JBNKFQ010000202.1:0-10066 GCA_050289385.1 Porticoccaceae bacterium
CGCTCTTCCGATCTGGGCGAGCCGCAAACGATGCATCATTGGCAGACGAACCCGACCTGGACCTGGTCAGGGTTGCCAGCTTGCGCCTGAATATTCCGGGTCAACCCTGTGAGGCTGGCGATCCATCGCGACAGCCAACGGTTGACGAAGCCTGTCTGAAACGTGTTGATGCCATGAAACGTGGTGATTGGGTAGAGTTTGTCAATTCTGAAGGTGTCGGCAGGCGCGCCCGTTTTGCCGGAGCAGTGGGTCCGAGGGGTACACTGGTGTTTGTAAACCGCAAAGGTGCAAAAGTTGCAGAAGGGACACGACAACGGGTTGCGCTGGAATTGAAGCGGCAGAAGCTGGTTTTGCTGGACAGTGCGCCATTGTTCGAGCAGGCCATGAAAAACACGGTCAAGGACGTGGAAGGCAAAAGCAAAGTCGCTTGAGGCACCGGGTTGTTGGCTCGGGCTTTGTTGTTGCCCGGTTCCAAACGTCAGCAGAGCCCGGCAGCAATGGATCAAACCCCACAGTTGTTGTGATAATTTTCACAAAAATCGTAAAACCGGACCACAAAGTTGCCAAACTGGTGTTGTTTTGGGATTATTTGCCGATTTACCCACCCGACAATGGTCAGTATAGTCATGGCAGGCTGGGGTAACATGCCTGCCAAAGAATGCCGTAAAGGCAAATGCTCGCTTAGCACCCCGAAGGATTGTGGTGTGTTGATCAAGAGCAGAAATGATGATTATGAGTGGCAATGGTTGAAACCAGATTTCAAGGTGTTGATACGCAACGCGTTGATACAACAGCATCAGAGCGGCGGACAGTAAAACTTCCGTCGCCGGTGCGAATGTTGCGGGATCGCGCCGAGCGCTACCTGGCGGCGCGTTTGCGCGCTGTTTTTGATCATGTGGACGACACTTTTTTCGATCTTGCCGATAACGCCGACTCCAGCCAGCAACAAACCTGGTATTTTGATGCCATGCGCATCATTCGCATGCGGCGCACATCAATACAATCTGCTTTTTTGCGCACAATCAGTCAGGCGTATGATTATCTGATTTACCCGAACACGGACGCAACCGGCAGTTCTGCCGGTTCGGAGAATGGCTTTGAGTTGGTGGCAGACGATGAACTGGAAGAAATCATCGCCCTGGATACGATGGTGTCCAAAGCTGAAGAGGTTTATAAAAAAGATCTTCAGTACCTGGTTAAACGCCTTGATTCGCTGGCAATGGAAGCGGTGACGTTTAAAAACAACCCGCTGGGACCTGACCTGGTTTGCGATGCGTTTTTCAAGGCGACGGAAACGCTGGAGATCGGTATTCGATCCAAGCTGGTGCTGTTGAAGCTGTTTGACCGTCATGTCATCTCGTCATTTGATGAGTTGTATGCTCAAAGCAATCAGTTGCTTGGTGAACTTGGCATTCTGCCCGAGTTGGAAAAGGCCCGGCCTGACAAACCGAAAGCAGCGACTGCACGACCAGTGTCCCGTTCTTCAAGAGGGCGCGCCCATTCTGCCGACGCCGGAGAGAGCTCACATCAGGACTCACATCAGGACTCACATCAAGGCTCACATCAAGACTATGGACGCCTGGTAACCCAGCTCAATTCGGTACTGTCGCGTTATGATTCGAGTGGTGCTGCGGGGGTAACAGACAGAGGTTCTGACGGCCAGCCGCTGGATGAAAGTCACTATCTGGAACTCGACGATGTATTAGGTGCCATTACCCGCCTGCAATCGGACGCCGGCCGCAAGCTGGACGGAAATCAAAGCTCGTTGACCGATGCCATTTTCGAGCAATTGTCTGAAATAAAAGATGAGCCAGCGTTGCGCGTACCGGAAAAAGCCGTGATTAACCTTGTGGACTCATTGTTTGAGCGGGTGCGCGGTGAGCAGGGCTACTCCCCGATGCTCGATTCGGAAATGAGAGACCTGGAACTGGCGATCATGAAGATTGCTCTCAGGGACCCGAGCTTTTTTGACAAGGAACGCCACCCCGCGCGCCGCCTGTTGAATGAGGTCGCCCAGGTATCGATGGCATTTGGCGACGAAGACACGCTGTCGGCAGATCCGTTATACGTCAAGATTCACGAAGTTCTTGCCCATTTGCAGAAGGTGGAGGCAGATAACGCCACGCTGACCCGGCTGCTGACAGACTTTATTGCCTTTATTGAAAAGGAGCACCGCCGCAGTGCTGTCAAGGAGCAGCGCTTGTTGGAAGAAGAGACGGCGAAAGAACGTCTCAACTACTCTCACCATACGGTCAGAGGTGAGATTGAGGGCCGTTTGGTCGGTCTGGAAGTGCCTGCAACCATTGTGTCTTTTGCCGAACAGGCGTGGAGCAAGGTGATGTTCCATGCGCATCTGCGTGAAGGTGCTGGCAGTGATGCGTGGCGTTCGGCCATTCAGATACTGGATGAAGTGATTGATCTTTCGGTGTTGGGCCACGAGGCATTCCCCCTGCGCAAGGCCATGCAACTTCTGGAGAGTGTGCGTATCAAGCTTGAAGATGTGTCTCTTGATCCCTATCAGACCGAGCATTTGATTCGCGGCATGGAGCAACTGTTGCAGGCCGGTGTTGCGGGCACAATCGCGGAGATGGAACGGACCCTGGTCGAGGCCATATACCCCGATATTCCCGGTGAGCCATTTGTGCAGGACGACGATATCGACAGCGAAGAACTGGGAGAGTCTCATTTGCATGAAATCGGCTCTATTTCTCCTGGTACCTGGGTTGAAATTCAGAAAGGTGATAACAAGCGGCAGCGTGCCCGTTTTGCCGGGGTCGTTAATCCGTCCGACAAACTGATTTTTGTCAATCGCAAGGGTGTTAAGGTAGCAGAAGGCAGCCGTCGGCGTCTGGCGGTAGAGTTAAAGAACGAACGCCTGGTGGTGCTGGATAATTCGCCCCTGTTTGACCGGGCGCTGGCAGGGATTGTGCGCGATGCCCGTGCGCGCAAGCCAATGGGCAAGGCGAGCGGTGATAACGTGAGCGAACAATAGCGCCATACCGCACCCCATTGTCGTCTGTCCACGCTCACTCATTCCCACACTCCCGCATTCCCTGCTAGTATTGCGTTAAATCGTACCGGTGTCTGCCTGTGATTGATTCCAACGGCTGGTTGAACAACGCACGTCATGTGCCGTCACCCAATTTTAATGAACGTCCGCAAGCCTGCGCAGTTGATCTGCTCGTCATACACAATATCAGTTTACCGCCCGGACAATTTGGCGGCGGCCACGTAGCACAGTTATTTACCAATTGTCTCAACCCCGAAGAGCACGATTACTTCGCCGACATTGCCCGGCTGCAAGTATCGGCACATTTTTTGATTGATCGCTGCGGTGAACTGACACAGTTTGTACCATTACACAGTCGTGCCTGGCATGCCGGTTCCTCAACGTTTGCGGGGCGAGCCAATTGCAATGACTTCTCTGTCGGTATTGAACTGGAGGGTAGTGATCATGTGCCCTACACAGAAGAGCAATATCAGCAACTGGCTGAAGTCACTCGACAAATTATGTCAATCTTTCCGTCCATTACACTGGATCGTATTGTCGGGCACAGCGATATTGCGCCCGACCGCAAGACCGATCCCGGGCCAGCGTTTGACTGGCACAAATACAAGGGCCTTGTAGGGCCTGGCAAGGGGTAATTATCAAGGTGTAACTGTCAAGGTATAAGTATGGAATTTTTAATCATCGTTTCTGCGCTGCTTTTACACCGGGTAATTCCCGATTTGGGGTGGCTGCACAAAGACCGTTGGTATGCCAGCTGGATATCGCGTTTGAGCTATCTGGATATGCCAATGTTGAGTTTTTTGGTGTCACTGCTTGCTCCGCTGTTGGCTGTTCTCGTCGTTGTATGGGTGCTGAATTATCACTGGCAGGGTGTGCCGTTGTTTGTGTTTGGGCTGCTTGGACTGCTATATGCTCTGGGAAGGGGGGATCTGGACGCCAAATTTGACACGCTGGAACAGGATTTTGCTCGTGACGATGTACAGGCGGCATATCACGATGCGGAGGCCTTCAGCGTTGGGCATAGCGAGAGCGACGCCGAAACCGGCAACGAGTTTCATCTCGATTTACTGGAGTCGGTCTCGTACCGATTTTTTGAACATTACTTTCCGGTCATTTTCTGGTTTGCTGTTTTGGGCGTACCCGGTGCGTTGCTTTATCGACTGTCCTGGTTGCATCTTGACTTGCAAGACAAAGACGATAAGTCGCGGGACATTCAGTCACGGGACATTCAGTCACAGGACCTTCAGTTGCGGGACATTGCCCGTCGCTGGTTGTGGTTAATCGAGTGGATTCCGACACGTTTGCTCGGTTTGAGTTTTGCGCTGGTTGGTAATTTTGCCAGTTGTATACATCGCTGGCACGAATACCTGTTTGGCCCGGAGCAGTCAACGCGACAAATTCTGCGGCATTATGTGATTGGCGCGTTGTCGGCGGATACGGAAGCGGCCGGTGCTGATATCAGTGTCGCCGAGTTGGAAATGATTCGAAATTTGTTTTATCGGGCGCTGACACTTTGGGTATGTGTAATTGCGTTGCTGATTGTTTTTTGACGGTGAAGCAATGTTTAATGAGAGTTGCCCTGCTTCCAGGTGACATCTCTGGCACCATCATCATTTAATATTCGAGCCGCAACAAACAGATAATCGGAAAGACGATTGATGTATTTCATAACGTCATCCCGTAACTCGACTTTATGGGTCAACACACTCATGTGGCGTTCAGCGCGACGGCAGACAGAGCGGGCCACATGTGCCTGAGCAGCAAGCGTCGTACCGCCGGGCAGAATAAATGCTTTTAACTCTGGCAACCTGACGCTGAGCTGATCGATCCATACTTCCAGCTGCTCTGTGTATTCTCCGGTTATCCATTGTTTTCCGGATAATTGTTTTCCAGATAATTGTTTTCCAGATAAGTGTTTTCCGGATATGTGTTTGTCAGGTAAGTGTTTGCCTGTTGCCGCCAGTTCTGCACCCAGATCGAACAGGCGATGTTGAATGTCTTCAAGTTGAGAATGCAATTGATGTTGTTGCGGCAACTGTGACAACAACAACCCGAGATGAGAATTCAGTTCATCTACATCACCACACGCTTCGACATGTGCATCATTTTTGGGAACGGTGCTGCCGTCTCCCAATCGGGTATAACCCCGGTCACCGGTGCGCGTATAAATTTTGGACATTTTTCCAGCGCCTGTTAACACTAATTGGACTATCGCTGTCAGGGCCAAGCGTTATTCATTGTGCCACCGAAACAGTCGTGCAGCGACAGTGAGTGATATGATGGTCATTACCGCGAGTACCACAAGTTCTGTCCAGATATCGTAAAATCCCGCCCCTTCCAGCATCACCGATCTTGCCGCACGTACCATATGGGTCAGGGGAGAAATATCAGCGACTGTTCGCAACCATTCGGGTGCCTTGTCCAGAGAAAACCAAACCTCTGACAACAATAGCATAGGAAAACTCACGGCGTTCAGCAGACCGTTGGTGAACTCTTCGCTGGCACTGCGGCTGGCAAATAACAGTGCCAGTCCGATAATACTGAGATTACCCAGCAGAGCAATCAGCAGCAACAACCAGCGACTGCCTACTACAATTAAATCCACCATCCACTGGCAAGCGATAAATAAAATAGCGGTGACCGATAGCATGATAACCAGACGTGACAGGCCCTGCGCCAATAAAAACTGCCAGGCTTTAACGGGGGTGGCTTGCAGTCGTTTTAACACGCCGTTTTTGCGGTAGCGCACAATCACATAGCCAACGCCAAATAAACCACTGAACATGATGTTCATGGCCAGCATGCCTGGTAAAACCCAGTCGATATAACGTACTTGTCGGCCGCTGGCTGCTTGTCCTTGCCATCCATTCAGCTTGCTATCGAGTAGTTGGACCAGCAACTTGCTTTTGGTAGAGCGGTCATTAAGCCAATAGCGCTGTTCTGCCGGTTCAAACAGTAAATCAATTTGCTGGTACTGCACTTGTGCCATAGCGCGGTCGCGGTCGTTGTAATCTATCCTGCTAACCCAGTCCAGGTCGCTGGTGGGTACTTTATCTGCAGAATTTAATACACCAACGGCGAATACTTCGGTGTCTTCTCCGGAGAAAGACAGCGCCAGAATGACAACCAGCATCGGGGTAAACAGAAAAGACCAGAACAGCGACGACTTATCGCGATAGTATTCCCGATTGCGGGCTGACCAGAGTGCTATTACATTTTTCACTGTTAACAGGTCCTAATCTCTCAAGTGATGCCCGGTCAATTTCAGGAACAGGTCATCCAGCGTTGGGCTTCGCACCCTCAATGAACTCAAGCTGATATCCAGGGACATTAGTTGCTTTAGTGTCTGTTCCACCGAGCCGGTCTCCAGTTCGACTTGACCATTGGCCCGGCGGGTCTTTTCCCTGAGTCCCTGGTCGCCTGGCGGCATATCTTCTTCATTGAGGCAGACATAACTGTAGTCGAAGTGTTGTTGCAGCAGCTGCTGGGGAGACCCTTCGGCAATAATTTTGCCGTGATCGACAATCAGCAGTTGATCACACAAACGTTCAGCCTCATCCATATAATGAGTCGTTAGTAATATGGTTTTACCCTGTTGTTTGATACGTTCGATCAATTGCCAGAAATTACGCCGTGACTGTGGGTCAAGACCAGTAGTGGGTTCATCAAGAAATAAAAGCGTGGGATTATTGATCAGCGCAATGGCCAGTAACAGGCGTTGTTTTTGTCCTCCCGACAGTCGTGTCGCGAAGGTATTGAGAAAGTCGCCCAGTTGACACAATTCGGCCAGTTCATCTACAGGCACAGGTTTGTCATAGAACCGCGCGAAAAGTTCCAGTACTTCGCGCGTGGTGACAAAATCCATCAGTGCAGTAGACTGGAACTGAATGCCGATATCAAGCTTGAATTGAGCATTGCGCGGAGCGCTTTGGTATAGAATTTCACCTGCGTCTGGTGTTTTTATACCCTCGATGATTTCGATGGTGGTGGTTTTGCCCGCTCCGTTGGGCCCGAGAAGGCCAAAACATATACCGGACGGGATCGAAAAAGAAATATCGTCTACCGCCCGCAACGTGCCAAAATTTTTAATCAGGTTGCGGACTTCGATGATCGGCTGCATAGTAGCTATTCAGAGGTTTCCTGGTACACTGTATTCTGTGAGATTGGCAGTATATAGCAGATCACATACCACCGGGTAGTTATCAGCGGTTTAGTGTTAACACCTTACTTTCAAGGGTTTACTATCAAGGAATAAGTACGGGCGTTACATGGATTCAGCATCCCCCTTCAGTTGGCAAGAAGCTTTTCGAACCTACGTCAAACCCGAAGTACTGCGCATGCTTTTTTTGGGTTTTTCTGCGGGTCTGCCGGTGCTGCTCATCTTTGGCACTTTGTCACTTTGGCTAAATGAGGCGGGAGTCGATAAATCGACGGTAACCTTTTTCAGTTGGGCGGCACTTGGCTATTCCTTCAAGTTCGTCTGGGCGCCATTGGTGGATCGTTTGCCGCTGCCATTTATGACTCGTACGCTGGGTCGGCGTCGAGCGTGGTTACTGTTGTCGCAGTTGTCGGTTATGATCGCCATTGGCTGCATTGCCAGTATTGAACCCCGGGGTGGCACCCCCCTGAGTGTTATTGCCCTCGGCGCTATATTGCTGGGTTTTGCCAGTGCGACACAAGACATTGTTATCGACGCCTACCGCATTGAATCCGGTAGTGTCAGGTTGCAGCCAATGATGTCATCCATGTATATGGCTGGTTACCGTCTGGGTATGCTGGTGGCGGGAGCCGGGGCACTCTATCTTGTCAGCTATTTTGGTTCCGATACCGAGCATTACAATTACAAGGCATGGCGCGACACTTACTATGCAATGTCGTTATTTGCCTGGGTGGGTATTATCACCACCCTGGTTATCAGGGAACCGGAACAGAAAGACTACAGTGATAATTACACCGGTATCGACTACCTGCGATTTCTGGTTCTGTTTGTGCTGGCAGTGCTGGCTTTTGTCTGGGTATTCAGGGTTACGTCCCACAGTGCCACGCATTACGTTGGCGACATTGCCGATTTCTTTGGCAATCATTACCTGGCCGTGATTTTGGTGGAAGCCTCGAAGATGCTGGTGGGTTTTTTGGTGGCAGCGATGGTGGCCTATACCCTGCTGAAGCTGGGGGTCGCCAACAAGGCTCTGGTCAAGCGCGCTTATGTGTTGCCGATAACCGACTTTTTCAGTCGTTATAAACTCAGAACGGCACTGTTGTTATTGGCACTGGTCGGTTTTTATCGTATTTCCGATATTATTCTGGGCGTGATAGCCAACCTTTTTTATCAGGATATTGGGTACAGCAAAATCGAAATTGCCAATATTTCCAAGACGTTTGGTTTGTTGATGACCATAATTGGAGGTTTTGCCGGTGGTGTGCTGGCTCTGCGTATCGGAGTGATGCGGCTATTGTTTGTCGGGGCCTTGCTGGCGGCGGGAACCAATCTGCTATTTATGTTGCTCGCACAGGTGGGTCATAGCAGCTGGCTGTTGTATGTTGTCATTGCTGCCGACAATCTGGCCGCCGGGCTTGCCTTGTCAGCATTTATAGCGTTTTTATCAAGTATGACCAGCATTTCCTTTACCGCAGTGCAGTACGCAATATTCAGTTCCCTGATGACTTTGCTCCCCAAGATCATTGGGGGATATTCGGGAGCGATTGTGGATGCCATGGGGTACAGCAATTTTTTCCTGATGACCACTCTGATGGGGGTGCCGGTACTGTTGCTGGTGTGGTTTGTTGGTAAATATGTGTATACCGATGAGAGCCTGGAGCAAAATAAACGCGCTCTGGAAGGTTCGGGTGGAGATGGTAAAAATTGACGACTATATTTTCAGGTGCTTCTCTCGGCCAGGAGCCGTCACGGTTGCCACTGGTAGTCAGACAGTTTCACCCTGCCTCCCACAAACAAGACGCCTTCATCAACCAGAAGCTGGCGCTGGCGTTGATAATTGGGGTGTGTGGCCGGAAAGCTGATTCGGCCACTGGCGTTGATCACGCGGTGCCAGGGCAGGTTTGAATTGGCTGGCAGTTTCCTGAGTGTTGTGCCCACCAGCCGCGCAGCCCGGGGTAGGCCAGCCAGGTCGGCAATTTGGCCATAGGTGGCTACTCGCCCTGAGGGAATGGCGTGCAGTATGGCGTAGATAGCCGATTCCGGGTTACTTTGTTCAGATTCCGGGTTCACAGCATTTCCTGTTAAGCTGGCTGGTAGGTTGGCTCACCGCGCAAGCTGGCAGTGTACCCATCATGATTGAAAACTGAATACCGGGAACCCTATGCGTTTACTGTTTTTACTGTTTATTTTAATGCCCATTGCAGAAATGTGGCTATTGATTGAAGTCGGTAGTGCGATCGGCGCATTGCCGACCATTGGTTTGGTGTTTCTCACTGCTGCCATCGGTTTTGCCCTGTTACGCAAACAGGGCTTCGAGACCTTGCGTCGCGGCAACTGGAAGCTGGAGCAGGGGCAGTTGCCTGCCCGGGAAATGGCAGAGGGCCTTATGCTGGCGGTAAGTGGCGCCCTGTTGCTTACGCCCGGCTTTGTCACTGACGCTATCGGGTTTGCAGGACTCACACCGGCGTTTCGACGCTGGCTGTTTGCCAAACTCGAACGGCATATCACAGTGGTTAGCCATGATACGCCTGCTGGAGGTGAAAGTCGGACCATAGATGGTGATTACAGGCGTGAAGAATAGGGGCGTTTGACGTTCGATGTTGGATGTTCGACGAAAAAGATTCGGGCCGTCGCTGTGCTCGGCGTTCAGAGGGCAGAGGGCAGAGGGCAGAGGGCAGAGGGCAGAGGGCAGAGGGCAGAGGGCAGAGGGCAGAGGGCAGAAGATCGCATGGCGCCACTGACAAACGGGGCGTAGCCCCGGCAAGTCGGTAGACTTGCTCATCGAACATCGAACATCGAACATCGAACATCGAACATCGAACATCGAACATCGAACATCGAACATCGAACATCGAACATCGAACATCGAACATCGAACATCGAACATCGAACATCGA
>JBNKFQ010000203.1:0-24103 GCA_050289385.1 Porticoccaceae bacterium
TCGGGCCGAGCTGCAGCCGTGTTGCCAAACAGTTCCACGATGTTGACATCTGCGTCGTCCCCGCGAGCCTCCTGGATCAAGGCTTCGGCGTTCGGCGCCGGCATTGCCTCCAGGCGGCCGATATCCTCGCCAAGCAGCGTCAACCGCAGGTATTCCCGCACATGGTCGGTGGATTTCAACAACCACTCGGTAAACGCTTGCCGATCGGCGCTATCAAGTTCGGGCGCCCGTAAACGTACAAACCATTCTGCCGCCTCATCAATGGCGCGATCGGCAATACTTTTGTACTGTTGCTCATTCATGAGTTTTATCGCCTCTTCCTGTCAGCTCCGGCGTCCTCAGAACCCCTCAATCGTTTTTGACAATAGGCCAGGCCACTGGCCATGTATTTCTGCACCATCGAGCGCGACAAGCCAAGCCGCCCGGCAATCTCTTGCTGGGTCATGCCCTCGCGCCAGTACAACAACAATACTGCCCGGCACTTGGCGGAAACCCCCTCAAGCACCCGTTCTACACGCTCCAATTGCCGTCGGTCATCCGTGATCGACTCCGGTGACGGCGCCCGGGATTCCAGTTCTTCCAACTCTTGCAGCTCGCCCTCAGCGGTATCTCCCACCGCAGGCCTGCCGGTGTAGAGTTCGTGAACCAGGTTGCGGGCAATGCGAAACAGATAGGCTTCCGGATGGTGGATCAAATCGGCGCGTTTAACGCGTAGCAGGCGTAAATAGGCCTCCTGCACCAGCTCCTGGGCGTCGGCATCGTTGGACAAACGCCGACGCAAATACTGTTGCAAGCGACCGCGATGCTCAACAAACAGTCGGGCCATGCGTGTACGATTGTTATGGTTTTTGCTCAAGAGATAGCTATCATTTTTACCTGTTCAAGACTATAGAGTCTTTTTTGACGAATTTTGCCACTTTTTTGTGGCCATTGATTTATACGGGTATCCAATCAAACATAACGTGACCGCAACCAATGACTGAACATCTTTCACCTGAACGAGCCAAACCGGCCACTCTGCGACAATCGCTGCGCGCGCTGCCACCCGGCATCTGGGTATTGGGGCTCGGCTCACTGTTTATGGATATGTCATCTGAACTGGTGCACAGCTTGCTACCTGTATTTATGGTGTCTGTGCTGGGCGCCAGTATGCTTGCAATTGGCATCATAGAAGGTATTGCCGAAGCCACCGCGGCCATCACCAAAGTATTTTCAGGTGCACTTAGCGATTTTATGAAACGCCGAAAATTTCTTATCATGCTGGGCTATGGGTTGGCGGCGATAACCAAACCAATATTTCCGTTGGCCACTTCAATTGGCCATGTTGCCGGCGCGCGATTTATCGACCGAATTGGCAAAGGTATTCGCGGCGCACCCCGCGACGCACTTGTGGCAGATATAACTCCGAAAAAATTACGCGGTGCGGCATATGGCTTGCGGCAAGCACTTGACTCGGCAGGCGCGGTACTTGGGCCAGTACTGGCGCTCACCTGCATGGTTTTGTTCGCAAATGACATTGTGGCTGCGCTTTGGGTGGGAGTAATACCCGGACTGATTGCTGTCACACTCCTGGCTTTTGCCCTTCGAGAACCTGGATCTTCTCGCTCAACGACCGTTCAATCACCTGGAAAAAAACGTCTTATTTCGCTAACAGCTGCCAGACAACTCACCTCTGGCTACTGGCTTGTGGTGTTTCTGGGGGTAGTGTTTAACCTGGCTCGCTTCAGTGAAGCATTTTTGATACTGCGCGCGGAACATATCGGGCTGGCGATGACTCTGGTACCACTCGTCCTGATTGTCATGAATCTGGCATACACCTTTGTGGCCTACCCGGCCGGACACGCCGCTGATCGATTCAAAAGCAGCAGCCTGTTGGCAATTGGTTCGGGTGTTCTGGTACTGGCAGATCTGGTATTGGCCCTGTCAACGTCGCCCTGGCACGTGCTCATGGGCGCGACGTTGTGGGGGCTGCACATGGGGCTAACCCAGGGCCTGCTCTCCAAATTGGTGGCTGATGCTGCACCGACTACCTTCCGTGGCACCGCCTTCGGTATTTTTAATTTGGTTAATGGTGTAGCGCTGCTGCTGGCCAGCATTCTCGCCGGTGTGCTATGGGACCGGGTTGGCGCGTCTGCTACCTTCATTGTGGGCGCTGTATTTGCTGCGTTAACAGCCGCTGGTATTTTGGGTGCTCGGGCGAAAGTCGCCTGGGGGAGTGCCAGGTAGTGCTTACAAATAAACCAAACCCAAATGACAAAAAACCAGCAAAGAGCGATGCTTGTCCGACAAATAAATATCTCCGCATTACCAAATTGATTCAAACAAGGAGCAAGCCGATGAACACTCACCTCGTCCCTGTTGTTGCTGATGAAGTTGGGGCAATCGTGATCGGCGCGCTCTTTCCTCCGTTGAGCTTTTAAGCCAGGCCGTAAATCCCAAACCGGTCACGATACCTGCATCAGAGACTTGTTACTGGCTCTGACAACTACACACGCGCCTTGGCGCGGATAATTTATTTTATTCAGTATTGAGTTGATTCTTGCGGGAGTTTTACCATGAGAGCAGAAAAAACAGGCTCATGGTTTGCATTATTTAAACAGGCATTAAAAATGCGATAGTCAACACGACTTTATCCAAGGCTCTATAGGACATGCGGCCTTCTTGCTAGCAGTACCAATGGTACTGGAAATGGTTATGGAATCTGTATTTGCCGTAGTCGACATCTTTTTTGTTGCCGGTCTGGGTGCAGCAACAATATCGGTCGCGGGATTGACCGAAGCCGGTGTTTTTCTGGCGATTACTTTTGCGGAATCACTGATAGCCATCAGTCGGCATCATACTGTTTCGTCGCGGCAAATGGAAACTGGTTCAGGTGTGAGAGGGGAGTACTTTTGCATTCAGGTTTGTTGAAGCTCAGAGCGGTGTTGTAACCGGCAATCCCGATCAGGAACACATATATACCAGCTACGTCGAACGCCAGAACCTCACCATGAGCATGTCCATGCGACGCTTCACCCGGCTAACCAACGGCTTCAGCAAGAAGATTGAAAACCACATGCACGCCATATCGCTGCATTACATATATTACAATTTCTGCCGGACTCACAAATCTCTGAAGGTTACGCCAGCAATGGAAGCTGGAATTACTGAAATCGTTTATGATCTGGACTTTATTGTTAAACTGATTGACGAAAGAGAGGGTGCACCGAAAAAGCGCGGCCCTTACAAAAAGAGAAATTCAAACTGAGCCAATACCGGTAATCGGGGATTGCCGGATCCATTGTTGATTTATGGTAATTTGTACAAGCTTTTAACAGCACAAGAGATACGCGAACATCAACCATAACCAACTTTTTGCCATGGAGTCTGCCAGATAAATCCACCCTGTATATCTCGGGAAACCCAATACAAGACGAGAAACAACCAGTTGAAAAAAGAGCTTACTTTTTCGCTAGAACCGGTGGAATATAACAGCGTAGATAAGCCTTTGCTGCCCGTTTTGCCTCCTGCTGATAAAACCCCGTTTTGTCATTTTCCCGGTGGGCAATTGCGTAGAGTTGTTCCAGAATTTCAAAAGTCACCAAAAAAACTGGCTCGATATCAGGAATATCTGGCAATAAAAAGTGTTCAGAGAGATAGCGCCTGAACGGGTTGCCAATAATCCGGGTTCGACTAAATGTTCTGACTTGAACCGACGGCGGGAGAGATGGGGACCAAAAGATTTCGGCAGCCACAGGATAGCGTTTAAAAAACTGGTCGCTTTCATAACAATAGAGATCAATAGCATCCTCCCAAGTGTCCATTCTCTCCGCGGAAATATCCTGCTCTATCACCTCCGAAAGAAAGCGTGCCCCCATACGCTCATTGACAGCTTGAATTATGTCCAGCTTATTGCGATAAAAATGATAGCAGGAACTCAACGGCAACCCGGCTTCAGTGGCCACATCAGCAAAAGTCATTTTATTTGCGCCTTTTTTACCCAACAGCAATTCAGCGCTATCCAACAAAAGCTTGCGCCGTGCCTCTCCCCGCGCATTGGGGCCACCACGGCGCTTTCGTCGCTTTTTAACACCGGCATCATTGCAAGGCGGGGCCTGATTCATGAAGCAAGGACATCCTCTTTATTGTTTACATGCACTACCAAGTCATTGTCGAAAATGATTATACCCCAAGAAAATTAGCGTTAATTCCCTGTAAAGTAAAGTTCACGAGTCAAAGTCAAAAACATATTTTTCTTTTTATTATCAATAAGATAAAAAAAATAACACGAGACACAAAATTATAAGTAGAATTTTTTTGACTTTTAAAATCATCTGTGGATAAATAGCCATAATCCTTGGTGACGGTCAGTTCGCGACAGGTTTGTTCCGCACAGTTCTGCGCCACCCCGTCAGTACACGCCCCGGCTCTGCTAAGCATTTGATTCTGCAATAACAAACAAGTGAGTTCGACATGAAAAAAATCATTTACCAAACCTGTTTGCTGGTGCTTTGGTGTGCCCCCGGCTTAAGTTGGGCAGGGCCAACTGTTGATAACTTTACTCTGCTCGATCACAACGGCGAAGCCCACGAGCTCTATTATTACGGTAATAAAAAGGCCATTGTTTTAATGGTGCAGGGCAACGGCTGCGGTGTAGTAAGGAACTCCCTGCCCGAATTGACATCCATTCGCGACAGATACCAAAAGCAGGGTATAAGCTTTTTTTTGATTAACTCCAATCTGCAAGATACGAGAGAGTCTATACACCGGGAGGCCGAAGAATTTGGTATCGACTTGCCAATATTGGTCGACGATGATCAGCTTGTAGGTGAATCGCTCGGGATTGTTCGCACAGGGGAAGTCTATGTCATCAATCCTGCAAATTGGCAACTTGTGTATCGTGGGCCACTTAATAACCGCGTGGGTTATGGAACGCAAACCCGAAAGGCGTCGAAAAATTATGTTACCGATGTTTTGGACAAACTGATTAACGACGAAAACCTCGCCTTTCAAAAGGTTCATTCTGTGGGATGTCTGGTGAATTTGCCCAACAGCAAAGAAAAGAAAAAACATGACGAAATTTCCTACCAGGATACTATCGCTCCTCTTTTGATGAACAAATGTGTCTCTTGCCACCGCCCCAAAGGCATTGCCCCATGGGCGATGACCAGCTATCAGATGATCGCCGGATTTGCCCCTATGATCCGCGAAGTAGTAAGAACCAAGCGCATGCCCCCATGGCATGCAGACCCTTACATCAATAAATTTTCTCACGACTTAAGCTTAAGCATTCAGGAAAAGAAGACATTGGTTCACTGGATAGAGGCTGGCGCTCCCAAAGACAATGGCACAGACCCACTGTTGCAGGTGACCCCAAAAGAATCAGAGTGGGATTTAGGCAAACCCGATCTGATTTTAAACGTTCCAACAATGAAAGTTCCCGCTTCAGGGGTTATTGATTATCAACACCTGGTGGCGCCCAACCCTCTGGATCGTGATGTTTGGGTAAAAGCAGTTCAAATCATTCCCGGAGATCCACAGGTTGTTCATCACGGAGTGTTCACTCTAACCACCCAAAGTAAAATCGACTTGAGCAAGCTCAGTGCCGATCAAATTGACGATCACCTGATAACTTATGTCCCGGGTTCCGATCCAGAGGTTTATCCGGAAAACACTGGCGTATTGCTAAAAAAGGGCACCAACGTATATGCCCAGATGCACTACACAACCAGTGGCAAAGCTACCACCGACAATACCCGCATCGGACTGTATTTTTCCGAAAAGCCGCCAAAACACAGCCTGCACTATTACACGCTAGTAAACATGGATATCGAGATAAAGCCAAATTCTGTATTCCGTGATCGAGCATATTATCAATTTAAAGAGGATGTCTATATATACAATCTGTTTGCTCATGCTCACTTTCGCGGGAAAAGCGCCAAATTTACTGTAATTCGCAACGATGGACGCGAAGAAGATATTTTGTCTGTTCCAAATTACGATTTTAACTGGCAGCGTAATTTTCAACTGGAAACGCCTATGTTTTTGCCAGCTGGCTCCACCTTGGTATACTATTCAACGTTTGATAACACATCGCAAAAACCCGGAAACCCGGACCCAAATAAAACCATCTATTTCGGCGAACAGTCGTGGGACGAAATGTTGTATGGGGGAGTAACATACCGATTCAAGGGTAATGAACCACCTGCCAAAGACCCTGAACAGTATATCTATGACTCATTTATAGGATATATGGACAGCAATATAGATCATAAAATTTCCCGCGACGAATTTTATGCTTCAAGGGTTCGGCCAGACAATCTTGCAGGCACTCCAAAAGAAACGGAAGAAAACTCAAAAGATACCAGTAATAGCTCTAGAAAAGATATATTTTCCATTTATGACATCAACCAAAACAACTACCTGGAGCTTGAAGAACTTATGGAAATGATGCAAACCAGTAACAGTCCGGAAAAAACCTCACCTTGAATAGTGAGGCTTACATTGCCAAATTAAATATGTGAAATTACTGGCACACCGGACAAAATAAACAGCTCATTCTCGAGGTTTTCCTGCTATTAATTTGTCAACCAAATCAATCGGCAATGGAAAAACAATTGTGGAGCTTTTTTCTCCAGCAATTTCGGTTAACGTTTGCAAATAACGCAACTGAATCGCGGCTGACTCGGTTGCAAGTATCTTGGCAGCGTCTGCCAGTTTTTGCGATGCCTGAAATTCACCCTCGGCATGAATCACCTTGGCACGACGCTCCCGTTCGGCTTCGGCCTGTTTGGCAATGGCCCGGATCATGCTCTCATCCAGATCAACGTGCTTGATTTCAACATTGGACACCTTGATACCCCAGGCATCGGTTTGTTGATCAAGAATTTCCTGCACATCGGCGTTGAGCTGTTCACGATTGGAAAGCATCGCATCCAGTTCGTGCTGCCCCAGCACTGAACGCAAAGTGGTTTGCGCGAGTTGACTGGTGGCCTCAAGAAAATTTTCCACCTGAATAATTGCCTTCTGCGGGTCTACCACTCGAAAATACACCACCGCATTTACCTTAACCGATACGTTATCGCGAGAGATCACATCCTGGGTAGGCACATCCATAACGATGGTTCGCAAATCTACGCGCACCATTTGCTGGATTCCCGGGATAACAATGATTAAACCCGGGCCTTTTACTTTATAAAAGCGACCCAATAAAAATACAACGCCTCTCTCATATTCACGCAAAACCCTGAACGTTGACATAATCAGGATAATTGCAAAGGCCAACAAGGTTATTGAAAAATAGCTCATCATGAGATTATTCCTCTTTTGTTTTACCCATCTTTTCCACGTCCAGAATCAGACTGTCAGCGTTTACCACTTGCACCAGGTCACCAACTTGCAGAGGTTGCGAACAACGCACTTGCCAGTTCTCGCCCTGTAAATGCACCATCGCATGGCCGTTTTGCAATCGAGTAACCAATGCATTCGTACCCTCGATTACACCAAGCCCGGTTACCACCTGCCGGTGACGGGCTTTTAGCAACAGGCCCAGAACGATAACCAGCACCGCAACACTGGCTACTGTCAGAGCCAGTATCACCGGAAGGGCAATTCTGAATGCAGGGAGATCGCTGTCCATTAACATGATGGAACCCATCACGAACGCGGCCACACCCCCGAGGCCCAGAACCCCGAAACTGGGGGAAAAGGCTTCTGCCACCATCAAACCAACACCCAATACAATCAGGGCCAGTGCGGTATAACTGACTGGCAATACCTGCAGAGCATAAAGGGCTGTCAACAGACAAATCGCCCCGATAATTCCGGGAGCTCCCATACCCGGATTCGAAAATTCAAAGATCAATCCATAGATACCGATCAACAAAAGAATGTAGGCCACATTAGGGTCGGTAATAACTGACAGAAAACGGTTTCGCCAATCAGGCTGCACCAGATAAGTCGGTGCATCTGCGGTTTGCAATACAACCGAACCACTTGCCGTTGCAACAGTTTTGCCGTCAATTGCGTCAAGCAGCAGCTCGTCGCTGCTTGCCACCAGGTCAATTACGTTTTCCTGCAACGCCTTTTCTGCGGAAAGTGTTTCTGCCATTGATACAGCCTGCTCTGCCCATTCGGCGTTGCGCCCGCGCAATTCCGCCAAGCTGCGAATATAGGCAACTGCGTCGTTTATCATTTTGCGTTCCATAGCACTGCCGGGTGTTTTTTGCTCTGGGGATTTTTCGTCTTCTGGCGATTTGGGCATTTCGGGCATACCTGGCCCACCAATTTGCACCGGCGTCGCCGCGCCCAGATTGGTCGCCGGAGCCATGGCTGCAATATGGCACGCATAAAGAATATAGGTGCCCGCGCTGGCTGCCCTGGCACCACCGGGCGCCACATAACCAATCACCGGAATCGGTGATGCCAAAATGGCCTGCACGATGTCGCGCATGGATTTATCCAGACCTCCCGGTGTATCCATACGCAGGATAACCGCCTGAGCATCCTCTTCCCTGGCTTTGCTCAAACCGCGCACCACGTAGTCCGCAGTGGCCGGACCAATCGCGCCATTAATCTCCAGCTCCCACACATCTGCGGGAGCTGCAGCCATGGCAAACATCATCATCAAGGCAGTCAGCATACTCTCAGTATAGTCACTGGTAGTATTCCGCAAGTAAGAAGTCAGTATCGGGGACTGTTTGATAGCGACATACCTCGTTGCCCTCCATATGTCATAATGGACTGTGTACAATTCAGCCTTTGATTCAAGTGGTACAAATTCATGCAAAAACGCACCAAAATTATTGCCACACTGGGCCCGGCCAGTTCCGACGCTGAGACAATCCGTTTACTGATCGAGGCTGGCACAGATGTGTTCCGCATTAACTTTTCTCACGGTTCGGAAGATGAACACCACCAGCGTATAGAGCTTGTTCGTACCGCTGCCAAAGAGACTGGCTCCCACGTTGCCTTGATGGGAGATCTGCAAGGGCCCAAAATTCGTATAGCCAGTTTCCGCGATGACCATGCCGAATTACAGGTCGATGACACTTTCGTCCTGGACACTCAACATCCAGACAACGCTGGCGACAACACTATCGTTGGTGTCGGGTATAAAAAACTGCCAGACGACTGCAAACCCGGACAAACCTTGCTACTGGACGATGGGCGGCTGCAACTTGCTATAGAAAAGGTTAGCGGCAGCCAGATACATACCCGCGTAGTAGTGGGCGGCACCCTGTATTCCAAAAAAGGTATCAACTTGCTGGGTGGCGGCCTTTCCGCACCCGCGTTAACTGAAAAAGATTTATCGGATCTGAAACTTGCCGCCAAACACAATCTGGATTACCTGGCGGTGTCTTTTCCGCGCTCGGCAGCAGATATTGACGACGCGCGCCGGCAAATGAAACTGGCCGGTTGTAATGCTCACGTTATTGCCAAAATTGAACGCGCTGAAGCCGTATCAGACGACAACAAGCTGGACGACATTATTCGCAGCTCCGACGCCGTAATGGTGGCGCGGGGAGATTTGGGCGTTGAGATTGGTGACGCCGGGTTGATCGGTGTACAGAAAAAAATCATTTTGCGCGCACGCCAACTCGATCGTGTGGTCATTACCGCTACGCAAATGATGGAAACCATGATCGAAAACTCCATTCCCACACGCGCAGAGGTTTTCGATGTTGCCAACGCTGTGCTGGATGGCACCGATGCCGTTATGCTGTCGGCAGAAACCGCCGTAGGCAAACACCCGGTCAAGGTCGTTGAAGCAATGAGCCGGATTATCGTCGGCGCTGAAAAAGAACGTGTCGCGAAGGTTTCGAGCCACCGCATGAATCAGGAGTTCAAACAAATTGATGAAGCCATTGCCATGGCGACCATGTACGCCGCCAACCACATGCCTGGCGTCAGGGCAATTGTGTGTTTGACGGAGTCGGGTAATACACCATTGTGGATGTCTCGCATTCGGTCTGGCATTCCCATCTATGCCATGTCAGAACATCAAAGCACTCTCAACCGCATGGCACTGTTGCGCGGTGTTAATCCGCGTTACTACGATATTTCCGGTCGCAATCGCAACAGCTTGCTCAGTCAGGCGATACAGGAACTAAAAGAGCAGGGCGCCGTAAAAACCGGTGATTTTGTGCTTGGCACTCGCGGCGACCTGATCGGACAAGGGGGAATGACCAATACTCTCAAGGTGTACGAAGTAAAAAAATAACGGTGGGGCTGAACTTATATTTATATTGAATGATTCGTCAGGCTTTTGTAATTCAAACTTTTTTTGTTTCAAACAAGGGCCTGACGTCATCTGCCTCAAAACGGCGACGATTTGGCTCTGCCTCTGTCAATGGTTCAACTTCCTGCAACGACGCTCTGCTGCGAAGCGCCAACTGCTGGTACTCTGCAGTGCCCCGGCTTTTCCATTGGAGTTGTTCATCACTTACTTGCCTGATCACTTTGGCAGGGCTGCCCATCACCAGGCTGCGCGGTTCACACTTGAACGCCGCTTTGACAAAAGCCGCTGCTGCCACAATTGATTCCGCACCTATTTCAGCTCCGTCCATCACGACGGCATTCATACCAACCAGTGCATTGCGACCGATATGACAACCGTGGAGTACAGCACCGTGGCCAATATGACCGTCGACATCCACCACCGTATCTTCACCGGGAAACCCGTGCATAACGCAAGTGTCCTGCACGTTTGCCCCATCTCTGAGAATAATCCGGCCAAAATCACCGCGCAGGGACGCGCACGGACCAACATAACAACGTGGCCCAATAATGACATCACCAATTAATACAGCAGTGGGGTGAACCCAGGCAGCAGGATCAACTACCGGTACAATTCCATCGATCGCATAAACAGGCATGGTGACAAGTCCGGGAAAAAGAATGTGAGGCTCGAGGGTACACCTTCTGCCTCACATCTGGCGGCTTTTATTTTAACAGGCCCTGACAGCCTGTTTTTAACGCCGCAAGGGCAACGTAGATAGTTTTTCAACAACCTGCTAGTGCTTGACCTCGTCTACAGGCGCATCTGCAGCCTTTTCCTGGCTCTGCGCCTTCGCCTGTTCAAGTGCCTGAACAAACAAGGCATCAAAATTGATTGGCGGCAACATTAATGCCGGAAACGAGCCTTTAACTACTACATTGTCGATGGTCTCTCGAGCATACGGAAACAACATATTCGGGCACGCCGTATTCAGCACCTGGGCAAGCTGCTGGCCTTCCAGGCCCTTGACGGTAAACAGACCGGCTTGCTGAACTTCCACCAGATAAAGCGCCTCTTCACCATCTTTTACAGTTATGGTCAACTGCAAGGTCACTTCAAACAGGCCGTCGTCCACCTTGTTGGTCTTGGTGGTCATTTCCTGATTTACAGCAGGTTTCCACTCTTTTTTAAACGCCTCTATTCCCTGCGGAGTCTCGAATGAAAGATCTTTCAGGTACATGCGCTGCATGGCAAATTGAACTTGTGGTTTCTGATCTCCACCCTGTGCTTCCGTAGTTGGACTGATTTCTTCTGTCATCATGATTGCCTGTAGTTGGTTTTTGCAAATGCGGTCTGCCTGGTTTTTGCTATCTTGGGGCGCCTGCCAGCATTTCAAGTAGCTGACAACAGGTCGTCCAGCTTTTTGTTCTGTTCCAGTTGCAACAGATCGTCAAAACCACCTACATGAGTTTTGCCAATCCAGATCTGTGGCACCGTGCGGCGACCACTGCGCTGCATCACTTCAGCCCGTAACTCCGGGTTGCCATCTACGGCAATATCCTGAAAGTCAACGCCCTTGTTCACCAGCAAACGTCGAGCCGCCCTGCAATACCCGCAAAAACGTGTACCGTACAACTGCACTTTTGATATATGGGCATTCGGCATAACTCATCTCTTGCCCGCAACCAGCGGCAAATTCCGGGTTTTCCACTCCATCATACCGCCGCGAATACGTCTTACGTCAAACCCTTCCTGGCGCAATAGCTTGCCTACTGCACTGGCGTGCTGACCGATTTTATCGGCCACAATAATAATTTTGTCCTTGCTCTTTTCCAGCTCTGCCTTGCGTTCGGCGACCTTGGACTGGGGAATATGCAAAGCACCAACTATATGACCTGCTTCAAACTCCTTCTTGTCACGAATATCCACCAGTATCGCTTCATTGGCATTGAGCAAACGGGTAATCTCATGGGTAGTCAGCAACTTGCCACCCTTTACGCCCTCGGTAATCGCCAGCAGATAAATCAAAACCAGCAGTATGCTGACCAAAATCCACTGCTCGCTGACAAATGTAAAAATTTCCACGGTTCTTATCCAACCTGAATAAAATGAAGCGGCAAAGTATACACATTTCTTTGTGGACGGTCGCATGCCGGTCGTCGTACGTCGCACGCTTTTAAAGCAGTTGCTGAAAATGTACTGCACCGGGCAAGTGTCGGGCACCCCTTTTAGCGTGCGACGTGCGACTTCAGACATGCGACCAACACTCACAGACTCAAAACCTTCTTATTCCCCCCTATAACCGGTAACATTCGCCTCTGATTTTTCTCAACCCCTGCGGATATTATGACGACACCCAAAACACCTGTAGTACTATTGATTCTCGACGGCTGGGGCCACAGCGAATCCACTGAACACAACGCCATCCACACCGCCAAAACACCCGTGTGGGACCGTCTCTGGCGAGAAGCCCCCCATACTCTTATCCATACCTCTGGCCTGGAAGTCGGATTGCCCGAGGGTCAAATGGGTAACAGTGAAGTCGGCCATATGACCCTGGGCGCTGGCCGCGTGGTCTACCAGAATTACACCCGTATCGACAAAGCCATTAACGATGGAGATTTTTTTAGCAACGCGGTTTATGTTGCCGCCGTGGACAAGGCAGTGGCCAAAAACAAGGCCGTACATATTCTCGGTTTGCTTTCACCAGGTGGAGTACACAGCCACGAAGACCACATCAACGCCATAATCGAATTGGCTACAAAGCGCGGTGCCAGTAACATCTATGTGCATGCATTTCTGGACGGACGTGACTGCCCCCCGAAAAGTGCCCGGGAGTCTCTGGAAAAAACAGCGAGCAAGTTGTCACAGTCCGGCGTTGGCCGCATCGCAACACTGTGTGGTCGCTATTACGCCATGGACCGGGATCAACGCTGGGACCGCACACAGGCAGCTTACGATATGCTGACCCTGGCACAATCAACTTATCAGGCACCCGATGCCATCGCAGGGCTACTGGCCGCTTATGAACGCGGCGAAACCGACGAGTTCGTGCAGCCGACCGTCATTGACGGCAGTGCACCCATCGCAGACGGTGACGCGGTTATTTTTATGAATTTTCGGCCAGACCGTGCACGCCAGATTACCAGAGCGTTTACTGCAACCGATTTTAACGCCTTTGACCGTGCCGCCAGACCACAGCTTGCGGATTTCGTCATGACAACCGAATACGCGGCAGATATCGACGCTCCGTGTGCGTTCCCGCCAATTGAAATTGCCAACTCTCTGGGGGAATACCTGGCACATCAGGGGAAAACCCAACTGCGCATCACAGAAACTGAAAAATACGCGCATGTGACTTTCTTTTTCAGCGGTGGACGAGAGGCTCCCTACGAAGGTGAAGATCGCATACTTGTACCATCACCGAAGGTCGCTACTTACGACCTGAAGCCGGAAATGAGTGCCCCGGAAATTACTGACAAACTGGTCGCAGCCATCGAGAGTGGCAAGTACGATGTTGTTATCTGCAACTATGCCAATGGCGATATGGTCGGTCACACCGGTGTATTCGCAGCGGCAGTCAAAGCAGCTGAATATGTCGACCAATGCATTGGCAGGGTCACCGACAGCGTACGCAAGGTTGGTGGCGATTGTCTGATAACTGCCGATCACGGCAACCTTGAGGAGATGTATGACGTCAGGTCGGGACAAGTCAGCACCCAACACAGCACTCTGCCGGTGCCGCTGGTTTATGTGGGTCCGCGAGCTATCTCACTGGAGGACAACGGCTCATTGGCTGATGTCGCTCCAACAATACTGGCCCTGATGAACCTGAAACAACCGGTAGAAATGGACGGTCGATCACTGCTTGGCAAGGTATCGGGTGAACCCGGGTAAACCGCCGTGAAGGGTCCGGATCTGACATCACGCACCTGCTGCACACTGCTGCTCACTACTCTGTTATGCCTGCCGTGCCTGGCCACCAGCGAAGGCGATGAGCAAAAAAAACTGGACGCTCTCAAGTATCGAATCGAATTGTTGCAAAAAGGGTTGCACGAGCGAGCCCGTGAACGCAACCAGTTAAGCAAAGCACTGCGTACCAGCGAAGTTACCGCTGGCAAAATTCGGAAGCAAATTGAGGAAACCGAAAAGCGGTTGAATATCTTGCAAAAAGAGTTGGCCGATCTCCATCAACAGTGGAAGACCCTGGATAACTCCAGACAAGCCCAGCAAAATCTGATTGGCCAGCATGTCAATGCCGCTTACCGTATGGGGCGGGAAGAGAAAATTAAACTTCTGCTTAACGAAGAAGACCCCGCGCACTTTAATCGCCTGCTCAAGTACCACGACTACTTTCTGAAAGCACGCGCCGCCAAAATAAATACCTGGCTCAAAACGCTGGAATCTCTCGCCGAGGTCAAAACCTCTATCAGTGCAAGAGAACGACTGTTACTCAACCAGCGCAATTCCCTGACCGCACGCCAGAATGAACTGAAAGCCCGGGTATCGGAGCGTCAAACGGCGCTGGCAAACCTTCGCAAATCCATTAGCACAGATAAACAACAGCTGGCCAGATTGCAAAGTGAACGCAAGGAACTGGAAGCTGTTCTTTCCACTCTGGAGCAAGCAATAACCGACCTTGCCTTGCCCGGTGGCGGGGAGCCATTTTCTGCACGACGAGGCAAAATGGCCTGGCCGGTAAAAGGGCGGTTGCGACACCGCTTCGGCACCAGACGTCAGGCTGACATCACCTGGAGCGGATGGTTACTGGATGCACCTGCCGGCAGCCCGGTTACATCAATACACCATGGGCGTGTGGTTTTTTCTGACTATTTGCGCGGGCATGGTCTGCTAATAATTATCGACCATAGCAATGGCTACATGAGTCTTTACGCTCATAACCAGGTACTGTTAAAAGAAGCCGGGGACTGGGTGCAAGCTGGTGAAGTCATTAGCAAGGTGGGCAACTCGGGCGGACTAGGCAAAAGTGCGCTCTATTTTGAAGTTCGACAAAATGGCAAGCCACAAAATCCAGCAAAATGGCTGATACAGTAACCTGGTTCTTCCAAACTTCCTCCAGGAAGAGCGGCACCTTAAAAATATACCTTGCGTGACGAAAATGTTACGCTCGACCTGCCCCGGGCGGTCATTTCATCATCGTACTGTCCGCTGCAAACTGTGACCGTCCGTAAAACCCTGAAACTCTTTACCTTTTTGGGTTTCAAAGCATAGGCTGAACATTAACTTGTTGTCAGAGGCGCTCTTGATGCGATCATTTAACATAATAAAGACCAGGCCTGCCGTACCGTGCTGGGCCTTTATCCTGCTCTCCTGGGTCAGTTTTTCTTACGCTGCAACCGAAGACAAACTGCCCGAATCCCGGCTCCCACTGGAAGAACTGCGCCTGTTTACACAAGTGTTTGACCATATCCGCAAGGCCTATGTAGAGGACGTAGATGACAAGACCATGCTGGAAAACGCCATCAGCGGCTTGCTTGAAGGGCTTGACCCACACTCCGTATATCTCAACGAAGAAACGTTCCGGAGCCTGCAAGAAAGCACTCGGGGTGAATTCGGCGGTATTGGCGTCGAAGTTGCCATGGAAAACGGCATAGTCAAGGTCATAGCTCCGATTGATGGCTCCCCCGCCAAGGAAGCCGGCATTATGTCTGGCGACCTGATCCTCAAAATTAACGATCAAGTCGTGAAGGGCCTGTCCCAGGCAGAAGCTGTAGAATTGATGAGAGGCCCTCGGGGCAGCATGGTTTCCCTGCTTATCGTACGCAGCGGCCTGGACGAACCCCTGGAGCTTGAACTCGCTCGCGACATCATTAAAACCCGCAGTGTTCGCAGCATGGTGCTGGAACCGGGGTATGGCTACATTCGCATTTCCCAGTTTCAGATCGACACCGGCAGTCAGTTTCGTTCAGAAGTCATCAGGATGATGGGTTCTCAAAAGCCTCTAAAAGGATTGATTCTGGATTTGCGCAATAATCCGGGTGGCCTTCTGCCTGCAGCAATCGACGTGGCCGACACCATGCTGGACGGGGGGTTGGTCACCTATACCGAGGGGCGATTGCCAAACTCCAATACCCAATACGAAGCCACCGCGGGCGACCTGATTGAGAATGTACCAGTAGTGGTAATGATTGACGGCGGCTCAGCATCGGCATCAGAGATCGTTGCCGGCGCCCTGCAAGACCGCAAACGAGCTGTTGTGCTGGGCACCCAAAGCTTTGGCAAAGGCTCTGTGCAAACTGTATTACCGATATCCGAGGACCGCGGTATCAAATTGACAACCGCACGTTACTTCACACCGGCCGGACGCTCCATTCAAGCAGATGGCGTACACCCCGACATCGTGGTAAAACGTGCTGAAATCAAGGTAATAGAGGGCACGCGTTACATCAAGGAAGCCAACCTGGGCGGGCACCTGTCCAGTGGTCAACCCGCTCCAAAAAGGGTAAGTTCAGTTCGGGCCAAACTGGATTTGACCACCGACAATCAACTGTTCGAGGGGCTCAATGTGCTCAAGGGCGCTTACATATTGACCAAGAGAGAGTCCAAATGACCGGTAGTCAAAATTCACTTGATTTATTGGGGGTTGTACGTTAACAATTTGAGCTTGCCGCAACTTTTCAAGATTTCAACCACACGGATTCGGGCATGAAAAAGGGCGAGCACAACTGACAATCCAGCCTAATAACTACAAACAAGTTCTGGAGGGAATGGTGGTGACAGAGCACAGGACAGGTGAAGTTAAAGAACGGCTACCCGTGCGTAGCGAGCGTTTCTTTAACCTGCATAATTTTTGGTTTTTCGCTACCAGGGAAGGGGCAGCTGTCGGGCCGTACGATTCAAAGGCCCAGGCTATTGAGGGCGTGGAAAGCTACATTGAGTTTGCCAATCGCGCAGACCCGTCGTCATTGCAGTTTTTCACAACCGGCACCAAATTTGGTACATAGGACGAAGGCCGGGGGTAAAACCCCGGCTTTCTGATCAACGGCGAACCGTTATACCAGAGTCCGCCATGTGTTTTTTCGCATCGGCTATCGAATATTCTCCAAAATGAAAAATGCTGGCGGCCAGAACCGCATCGGCCTTGCCCTGAAGCACACCATCCACCAAATGCTGTAAATTACCGACACCACCCGATGCAATTACCGGCACCGGCACTGCATCACTGACCGCACTGGTCAATTCCAGATCAAAACCGTTTTTTGTACCGTCCCGGTCCATACTGGTCAGCAAAATTTCGCCAGCGCCATTGGCAACCATTCGTCGAGCCCATTCTATTGCTTCAATACCGGTTGGCTTGCGGCCACCGTGGGTGAATATTTCCCAGCGGGGCGTTTGTCCTTCCGCGCTGGTGCGCTTGGCATCGATCGCCACCACGATGCATTGCGAACCAAACCGCTCTGCTGCCTGACGCACAAAATCGGGGTTGTTGACTGCGGCAGAGTTAATACCCACCTTATCCGCACCGGCGTTCAGCAAGGCGCGAATATCCTCCAGGGTGCGCACACCACCACCAACCGTCAGTGGAATAAACACCTCGCTGGCCATGCGCTCTACCGTATGCAATGTGGTGTCGCGGCCCTCATGGCTGGCGGTAATGTCGAGAAACGTTATTTCATCAGCACCAGCCTGATTGTAGCGCCGGGCCACCTCAACGGGATCTCCGGCATCGCGGATATCTACGAACTGTACACCTTTGACGACCCGGCCCTGATCGACATCAAGGCAGGGAATAATACGTTTGGCTAAAGACATCTTTACTTCCCGAGTTCTCAATATTCGGACGAACACTCAATCAAACAAATGCCCGAGTTTACCCGCCTTGGTAGCCAGATATCTGGCGTTATGGGGATTTTGGCCCGTTTGCAGTGGCACGCGCTCGACAACATCTACCCCGCATTCCTTGAGTGCCTGAACCTTGCGGGGGTTATTGGTCATCAATCTTATCTTTTTAATATTGAGGTGCCTGATCATGGGGCGACAGATGCTGTAGTCACGCATATCAGCGCCAAAGCCCAGCTTTTCATTGGCTTCAACGGTGTCATCGCCCTCATCTTGCAAATGATACGCCTTGATTTTGTTAAGCAAACCGATTCCGCGCCCCTCTTGACGCAGATACAAGATAACACCGCGCCCCTCGTTCGCAATTTGTTGCATCGCAGCTTGCAACTGGGAACCGCAATCACAGCGCTGGGAGAACAGTGCATCCCCGGTCAGACATTCGGAGTGCACTCGCATCAGCACTGGCTCGTCTCCGCTGACATCGCCAACCGTAAGCGCAACGTGCTCCTTGTCATTCTCACGGTCATCAAAACCGTGGATAGTAAACACGCCCCACTGGGTAGGCAGATCTGAAGATTGAACAAATCGCAGGGTCACATTTTGCTCCGAAATAGTGTGCTTCGAAATAACAGGGGTTGTTGGCAATTGCCTGGCCGCGCCATTGTAGCTGCGCCGGCGCGGGAGTAAAGGGTTATGAAGTCCAAAGTCGGAAGCCGGATGCTTGAGATTCGCACCATCGCTTTGCTCGGCGCTTTTGGTTTTACTTCCGACTTCCGACTTTGGACTTCCGACTCAAAAAACCTCACTTACTCTGCAACACCAGAACACCTTGCTGCTCATTCATTTCCACACGGCTCAGAAAACTGTTGCCCAACAGCACTTCCTGAGGGTAGTCGCCCAAAACCACAACCGCATTGATACGACGCAACGTAATTCCGCCAATGGTGATCTTGTCCAGTTGCACTCGAAATGAGTTAACCATGCCTCCGGCGGTGCTGACGGCTTGGGGCACACCGCGGCGAAAATTGATGCCCAGGCGTTCAGCCTCGTGAATATTCATGGCAATGCTGGTGGCGCCCGTGTCCACCATGAATTCCACACGACGACCATTAATGGAACCACCGACAAAATAGTGGCCGTTTTCACCCCTTGGAATACGAACCTCAGTGCTCCGGGGCGCTGAGTAGTCAGAACCGATCTGGCGCGAAAGACTCAGCGTCATCCGTTTGCCATCCGCCTCAACCACTGCCTGCTTGCCGTCGCTGGCCACCAGTGTCACGCCTTCCGGGCTGGTATCACCCACCTTCAGCAGATGGGTATTGCCGTTAATCACCAGTACCGCACGCCCCTTGAACAAACCATTGAGGCTGATAGTGGGGCCAGCAAACACCAGCGCCGGTATCAGCAACATACCCGCAAAAAACAACCTCGCCGTGACAGGCCCCGACCAGTCTGTGCTCATCCTTGCAACCATCATATAAATACGTCCTTCAAGTAGCGTGGCCGGGCCGGCATGACGCCCGGTTTCAGAAAAAACTCAACACAGAAAACAGTATAAGCCAGGTAAAAGCACCAGCCAGCAAATCGTCCAGCATAATTCCGGTCCCACCCTGCAAATGCCTGTCGCACCAACTGATCGGCCAGGGCTTGTAAATATCAAACACCCGGAACAACACAAAGGCAGCCAATACCCAGGGCCAGGTCGCGGGTATAGCGATCATCGCCAACCAGAAACCAACTATCTCGTCCCAGACGATACCAGGGTGGTCATGCACGCCCAGGTCTTTCGCCGCGCGCCCACACAGATATATCCCGACAACTGCGGTCAGGGCAACCACCGCCACGTAGGCAGGCAGGGCCAGCTGCGCAAGCAGGGGAAACACCATCACCGCCAGCACAGTTCCCGCCGTGCCCGGCGCCTTTGGCAACAAACCGGCACCAAAACCAAACGCCAGCAAATGAACCGGGCGTTTAATTAACAAAGCAAGGGTAGGCGTTTGCATCAAAAGTGCTTATATCCATGGTTGTGAATACTCACTTCGGCTCTGGATTCGTCCAGACAACGAATACCTGAAGTTATGTTACTGGAAACAATCTGCCCGATCGGGGTTGCAGGTAACACTTCCGAGTCAATCAGCGCCTCAATATCTGCCATCTTGTTTCTGGCAACGGTAAAACAAAGCTCATAGTCATCACCTCCGCACAAACTCCACTCGCGGAATTGCTCGGTGCTTACCTGATCTGCCAGCCAGGCGGGGCACGGAAGTGCAGTCAAGCTTACCTCTGCTCCCACGCTACTCTGTGTGCAAATGTGTTCCAGATCAGCCAGCAGACCATCCGAAATATCAATAGCTGCTGACGCCAGCCCTCGTAAACGTTTGCCCTCTTCCAGTCGCGGATGGGGGTTAACAAACTGTTGCCGCAACCGCTCCCGCCCGGTTTCATCACCGACATCCAGCTCGCCTTGTAAAAAGGCCAGACCCGCCGCGCCCAGCCCCGGCGTTCCGGTTACAAAGACTGTATCACCGGGTGCGGCGCCCGAACGGGTCAGTGCCTGTCCCTTTGGCACCGCGCCATGCACCGTGATGGTTACGGTCAGGGGCCCACGCGTTGTATCACCCCCGACAAGGGCACACCCGCAAGCAGTGGCAACGCGGGATAAACCACTGCTGAAAGCTTGCAACCAGCCGGAATCTGCTGTGGGCAGGGTAAGAGCCAGAGTAAACCAGAGAGGGTCGGCCCCCATAGCGGCGAGATCACTCAGATTCACCAGCAGGGCACGGGCAGCGATATGTTCTGCGTCAAGATCCTGTGGAAAATGCACACCTGACACCAGCGTATCAGTGGCAACCACCAACTGCTGGTCTGCGGGCACATCCAGCACGGCAGCATCATCCCCGACCCCCAGACAGACTCCCGAAGACAAGTGTTGCAAGCCGGAAAAATACTGCCTGATCAAGTCGAATTCGCCGACGATCATAGCTCAGGCACCTGCCCTGGCGGCCTTCACCTCGGTAGCACGTTTTTCAGCGGCGACCTTGTCCAGTACTCCGTTGACATATTTATAAGAATCCGTGGCACCAAATTTTTTGGTCAGTGATACTGCCTCATTGATTACAACCCGATACGGTACATCAATACGATACATCAACTCGTAGACACCAAGTTGCAAAACGGCCAATGCAATGGGGTCCAGCTCACTCACCTTGCGATCAAGAAACGGCTCAAAAGCCGCCTCGATAACATCCAGATTTTTGGGCACACCGTGCAACACCTCGTGAAAAAAACCGGTATCTACTTTTGCCATGTCGTTATCGGCACGAAATTCCGCCTCGATATCGACGAGAGAACTGCCGCTCATACTCCACTGATACAAAGCTTGAACCAACAGATGACGAGCTTTTTTACGTTTGGAAATAGGGGTCATAATTTATGGTTCACTGTTCCAAAATTAAATTGTTCCGCTAATAAGTTGAATTCAGCTTTTTTACTGTTGACTGTCTGTTTTTTTAAACAGTCTATTTTCAAACAAGCCGATCATCTCCAGCGCTGTCAATGCAGCTTCCTGCCCCTTGTTTTCCTCATTATCGCCAGATCTTGCCAGCGCCTGCTCCAGGTTATCCGTTGTCAACAAACCAAACGCAACTGGCAAACCTTCAGCCAGGGCCACGCTACCCAAACCACGTGTGCACTCGCTGCACACATAATCAAAGTGCGGAGTATCACCACGAATAACACAGCCAAGTGCAACAACCGCATCAAAACTTTCAGTTTGCATAACCTTTTGGGTTGCCAGTGGCAATTCAAAAGCACCGGGAACGCGAAAAACTTCCAATCGATCGTCAGACACACCATGCCTCGCAAGCGCATTTTTTGCACCGTTTAGCAAGGCTTCAGTAATTTCGCCATTCCAGCGAGCCACAACAATCGCGACACGGGCATCACCCACATCAAAACTGCCTTCATCCGGTCGATATTCACTCATAAAAAGCTCTCAATTTTTCACCACACCATTCCAACAAACACAAGCCAACCACTCAAAAAAAAAACTCGGCAACCAACCTCGGTAGAGTCACTACTGGCAGCGAGCGAGACTCAACTGCCCAGGGCCTGTAGCGCGCCGCATAGTTTTGGACAGATTGCCACTTACTCTTGGACGCTATTTTAACTAAATTTGGTGCGTTTTACCCAGCGGCGCCGATTATCTGTAAGACAAACCCCAGTACCACCAAAGACCCGCCCACGATCTTGCACACCAGCACCCACCATTCCGAGTCCTGGAGCACAACAATATCGATACCAAAGCTAAAGCCCCCGAACAGGAAGATCACCACAAACCCAATCACATCAATCAACAGGCCAATCTGAGTTAGGCTCATTAGCTGGTTCCTTTAGCATTGGTTAATGTCGGGGGAACAGGTCGCCGATATCGCAGTTAAACGCCCGGCAGATGTCCTCAAGGGTGTTGATAGTCACATTCTGATCACAGTGCTCGATGCGCATCACCGTGTCTTTCTTCAAGCCATAGCGGGCCGCGAACGCCCGCAGGGGCATGTCGCCTCGCTTGTTTACCATAAATCGTGCCAATCGCTGGCGCAGCTGCTGTCTCATCTGCGCGACTGTACGTGATACTCTGTCGCTCATGTGCGACAATAAGGGTGTTTACCAATTCTTATCGGGGGATAAGGTCATGAGAGATATCAACGATGTCCGTGGTGTTCAATTAACTGAAAATGAACGTCGGTTGCTGCGTCAGTTAGCCATCGATGATCTAAAGCTGTATCAGGCGGCAGATGCTCAAAACCGCAGTTTTCATACCATCAACAAGCGCATCGCCAATATCAAAATGCGATTGGGTACCAGCACTCTTGCTGCCACCGTGTTTCGTGCCGCAAATCTGGGGTTGCTCGATGATTCAAAATAGCCCCTCCTGTGTGCCTCTGGGCTTGGGTAATCCACCTTTCCAGGTGCCATAAATCAGCTCGACGCATTGGCTGGTGTTATCACCACCACCAACGGTGTATTCGTAGTCCACCTCTTTTACCGGCAAGGCGGCAAGCAGTTGCCGGATATCGGGGTGGTCGTTAATGCTGATGATCATGGTGCCCTCGATGGAGCCCGCCAGCTCTGCCAGCCGCTGGTAATGCTCCCAGCCAAACTCAACGCCATAACCCACGGTTTGCCAGTAGGGCGGGTCGCAATAGAACAGCGTGTGCGGCCGGTCGTAGCGCTCGATAACCTTTTCCCAGCTCAGGTGTTCAACGGTGGTATTGAGCAAACGAAAGTGCGCCTCTTGCAGATCCTGCTCAAGCGTCAGCAGGTTAAACCGGGGTCGTGATGTGGTTGCCGTGCCAAATGCCTGATCATCTACCTTGCCACCAAACGCCAGCTTCTGCAGGTACAGGAACCGTGCCGCACGCTGCACATCGGTGAGTATTTCGGTGGGGGTGGATTGCAGCCAATCCCAATTCTGGCGGCTGGTTAACGCCCATTTAAACTGCCGATAAAGCTCTTCTAAATGGTGTTTAACAACCCGGTAGAGGTTGACCAGTTCGCCGTTAATATCGTTGAGTACTTCGACGGGTGATGGTTGCTTTAAAAAAAACAGAGCCGCTGCACCTGCAAACGGCTCCACATAACAATGGTGGTCTGGAAACAGCGGCAGGATGTGGTCTGCCAGTTTCCGTTTGCCACCAATCCAGGGAACGATGGGTTTTGCCATAATGAGCCTTTCTTATTGATATGGGTTTTGCTAGGCTCCGTCGCGCTGTGCGCGTACAGCGGCGGGCCTTGCCTGGCTCACGATCCCTAAATATCGTGGGTTGGGGTCTGGCGGGTGTTGGTGCACCTGCCAGTCGCCCGTCTCTTTCCTTACGGTATCGCTGCGATCTCCGCCGCCACGGTGGCAATCTGCAACGCGGTGGTCAGCACTTGCCGGGTATTGGCCGAACTGATGAACTCCGCAGCCGATCGATCCAGCTCCAGTGCTTGCTTGTCATACATCACAAAACGTTGCTGCACGTCCGGCGGGTATTCGGCCCAGTGTGTTACCACAATTTGCCGGGTGTTTCGGTAGGCCGTTTTCAGCGCGCCATAATCGGCCAG
>JBNKFQ010000204.1:0-65356 GCA_050289385.1 Porticoccaceae bacterium
AGGTTGCTTCAATTGCAGACGCTCAATCATTTGCTGGAAACGCTCACGATCTTCAGCACGGTCAATAGCTTCTGGACTGGTACCAATAATAGGCACGCCTTCGGCCTCCAAGGCGCGAGCAAGCTTCAATGGTGTTTGACCACCAAACTGCACAATTACACCTTTGGGCTTTTCTTTAGCCACGATTTCCAACACATCTTCCAAAGTAACGGGCTCAAAATAGAGTCGATCAGAGGTATCGTAATCGGTAGAGACCGTTTCCGGATTGCAGTTAACCATAATGGTTTCATAACCATCTTCACGCATGGCTAATGCTGCGTGCACACAACAATAATCAAACTCAATACCCTGACCAATTCGGTTAGGCCCGCCCCCCAGCACCATGATCTTGTCGCGACCAGAGGGGTTTGACTCGCACTCTTCTTCATAGGTGGAATACATATAGGCGGTATCAGTACTAAACTCTGCAGCACAGGTATCAACGCGCTTATAAACGGGATAAACGTCAAGCTTGTGTCGATGATTACGCACTGTTTTTTCGCTAACACCTAACAGCACGCTCAAGCGCTTATCTGAGAAACCTTTGCGCTTCAGTAAGCGCATGGTATCGGCATCGACTTCCGTCAATGGTTTTGATGCGAGCGCCATTTCAATATCGATCAACTCTTTAATTTGGATCAAAAACCACGGGTCGATTCTAGAGATATCAAATACTGCCTCGACACTCATGCCCGCGCGGAAGGCGTCGCCCACGTACCAAATACGCTCAGCACTTGGCGTCGACAAGTCGCGGCGGATAGCCGACATCGCATCATCACTGGTCAGATCCACGATGGGCTCAAAACCTGACGATCCAACCTCAAGGCCGCGGAGAGCTTTTTGGATAGACTCCTGGAATGTCCGCCCAATGGCCATGACCTCACCCACAGATTTCATCTGGGTAGTTAGGCGTGCATCAGCTTCACCAAACTTCTCGAAGGTAAAGCGTGGAACCTTTGTCACAACATAATCAATTGATGGCTCAAACGATGCCGGTGTAGCACCACCCGTAATATCGTTCTGCAGCTCATCCAGGGTATAACCCACAGCCAGCTTGGCAGCCACTTTCGCAATAGGAAAACCGGTAGCCTTCGATGCCAATGCCGATGACCGCGAAACTCGCGGATTCATCTCAATGACCACCAGGCGGCCATCTTCTGGGTTAACCGCAAACTGCACATTTGACCCACCGGTTTCAACACCGATTTCGCGCAGCACCGCCAGAGAAGCATTGCGCATAATCTGAAGTTCTTTATCAGTCAGTGTTTGCGCTGGGGCGACGGTAATAGAATCACCGGTGTGAACCCCCATGGGGTCGAAGTTTTCAATAGAGCAAACGATAATGCAGTTGTCGTTTTTATCGCGGACAACCTCCATTTCGTACTCTTTCCAACCCAACAAGGATTCGTCAATTAACAATTCATTAGTAGGCGAAAGATCAAGACCACGTAAACAGATCTCTTCAAACTCTTTCCAGTTATAGGCAATACCACCCCCAGAGCCACCCATCGTAAACGACGGACGAATAATCACTGGAAAACCAAACTTTTTCGGCACTTCCAATGCTTCTTCAAGTGTATGCACAATATCTGCCCGAGCGCATTCAAGCCCGATTTTCTTCATGGCTTTATCAAACGCATTGCGATCTTCAGCCTTATGAATAGCCTCATAGTTAGCGCCGATCAATTCAACGCCGAACTCTTTCAAGACACCATTTTCGTGCAGCGCCAACGCACAATTAAGCGCGGTCTGACCACCCATTGTCGGCAGAATCGCATCGGGGCGCTCTTTCTCAACAATTTTTGCAACCGTCTTCCATTCAATAGGCTCGATATAGGTGGCATCGGCCATGGCAGGATCAGTCATAATGGTGGCTGGATTAGAGTTCACCAGAATTACCCGGTAACCCTCTTCACGCAAGGCTTTACAGGCTTGGGCGCCCGAATAATCAAATTCACAGGCTTGGCCGATAACAATCGGGCCAGCGCCAATAATCAAAATACTTTTTATGTCTGTACGCTTAGGCATGGTCGTCTATTCAGTCTGCTTGCAAGTTAACAAATTAAGGGGTTAGGCACTGCCCAGTTTAACTGGGCAAGCGCGCTTGCATGAGTTCAATAAAGTGATCAAACAAAGGCGCCACATCATGTGGGCCAGGGCTAGCTTCGGGGTGTCCCTGAAAACTAAACGCGGGCTTATCCGTTCGCTCAATACCCTGCAATGATTGATCGAAAAGCGATTTATAGGTCGCCTTTACATTAGCAGGCAAGCTGGCTTCATCAACCGCAAAGCCATGGTTCTGAGCGGTAATCATGACTTCACCCGTCTCGAGGTTTTGTACCGGGTGGTTACCACCATGATGACCAAATTTCATTTTGGCAGTTTTGGCACCGCACGCCAGAGCGAGCAATTGGTGACCAAGACAGATGCCGAAGATGGGGATATCAGTTTCTAAAAAGGCTTTGATTGCGCTAATGGCATAGTCACACGGTTCTGGATCACCAGGGCCATTAGAGAGGAAAATACCATCAGGTTTCAGCGCCAATACGTCGGCAGCAGATGTTTTTGCGGGCACCACAGTCAAGTCACAACCACGATCAACCAGCATACTAAGGATATTGCGCTTCACACCAAAATCGTAGGCAACAACTTTGAAAGGCTTGTGTTCGCAATCGGTAAAGCCCTGACCTAACTGCCAGCTACCCTCGGCCCAGGCATATGCCTCGTTGGTCGTTACATCCTGTGCGAGATCGAGGCCTTTCAATCCAGAAAAAGCCTTCGCTTCTTCTTTGGCTTTTTCAATATCATCTTCTGAAATGACATCTGCAGCAAGAACACAGCCGTTTTGTGCGCCCTTATCTCTTAACAAACGCGTCAGCCTGCGTGTATCAATTTCGGCAATTCCGACGACGTTGCGTTCTTTCAGATAAGAGTCCAGAGATTGCTCACTACGGAAATTACTCGCAACCAGCGACAGGTCGCGAATCACCAAACCTGCAGACCAAATAGCTCCAGATTCTTCATCCTCTCTGTTCACACCAACATTGCCAATATGCGGGTAAGTCAAGGTGACAATTTGTCGCGCATAAGACGGATCCGTCAGGATCTCTTGGTAACCGGTCATAGACGTGTTGAAGACAACTTCTCCGACCGACTTCCCTGCTGCTCCGATCGCCACACCCCGAAAAACACTGCCATCTTCCAACACCAGTACTGCGGGTTGCTTCGCCCCAGATAAAAGAGCCCCAGTAATCAAATCCACCTCCAAACAGTGTTGCGGAGAGTCCATAAGAGTGAGGTTTAGGCCTTACACAAGATGCCTGACCTATAAACTCTAACTGCTAGACCCAAATTCTAATTTTAAAAACAAACCGTATTCACAGGCGGCCACACTAAACCTTTGCGCCAGTCGCAATCCTAGTGCCCTGAATAATGTCATCAGGGAAACAATGGCAAATTCAATAATGTAGTGTAGGTAATTACTGGCAAACTACCACAGGAAGTAGACCTGAAAAAAAGCGAGGCAAAACAATGGTTTAGCCTCGCTTTGGGTCATCCTGTAAGACTGGAACTGCTTTCGCGGTCTATCTCAAGCGCTATTGCCTTTAAGGCCTGCCTAATCTAGGGCCGTATTTTACGGGATCAAGCCCTACACTGTCCACGCTCAATAAGGCCTATTTCAATTACAACTTAAATTGGCCCACAATATTGGCCATTCGAGCAGCCATTTGAGCCAATCCAGCCGTACTGGAGGCAATCTCTACGGCACCTTCGGAAGTTTGTCGAGCAACGGAAGATATATTATCGATATTGCGCTCCATTTCTCGAGTCGCAGCGCTTTGCTCTTCAGACGCGCTGGCAATTTGATTAGTCTTGTCGCGGATAGAACTAACCCCTTCAGTTATTGCCTCCAGAGAATCACTGGCTTCCGACGCCTGCGCCACCGAGGCGCTCGCTTGCGAAGTACCTGTCTCCATCATTTGTACAGCCTCACGCGCACCAGCCTGGAGGCGCTCAATCATCTCCTGAATTTCCTGAGTGGAAGTTTGCGTTCGTGATGCCAAGGTTCGCACTTCATCAGCCACTACCGCAAAACCTCTACCTTGCTCTCCGGCGCGAGCAGCCTCAATAGCTGCGTTGAGGGCTAGTAAATTCGTCTGCTCGGCAATACCACGAATCACATCCAATACAGAACCAATATTATCGGTCTCCTGACGAAGCTTATCGATCACTTCTGATGCGGTATTAATGTCTCTGGCCAAACTTTCAATCTGTTTCATAGCTGCAGCGACAACACTTTTACCTGACTTCGCCTCTTTGTCAGCTTGCTCAGCATTGCTGGCAGCCTCACCAACATTGCGTGCGACATCTTCGACAACGGAAGCCATCTCACGTACCGCAGTTACCACTTGCTGAATCTCTGACTGCTGGCTCACTACGCCACGCTCAGTTTCTTTTGAAGTTTGAGAAAGCTTTTCGGCATTTGCGTTTAGCTCAGTCACCGTCATGGCGACATCACCAATAATATGATGCACCTTCTCTATAAAAATATTAAACCACTGCGATAGCTGGGCGACTTCGTCCTTGCCCGATACCGGCAAACGACGACTCAAATCGCCCTCACCTTCAGCAATATCACGCAACGCGTCCACAACTGCATTAACCGGTTTCACGATACCCGCCTGCACTACGTAGGCAAAGCCGGCTGCCAATGCACTCACCAGAAGAACAACAATAACTGCACCACCAATAGCACTAGCTACGGCCTCATCCACTTCTGCGAGGTTAATACGCATATATATAGCGCCGATACGTGTTCCACCCGACTCAATCGATTCGGTTAAGGTCAGATAGCCATCTTTTGTGTCGACACCAATACTGCCCGGTCGAGAAGGTGCTGAATTTGGAAGCGCGCCGCCCGGCTTTTCACCACTGGCGTACCACGCAAACGGCTCGCCGTTCTTATAGATAACGGCAGTTTCCACCCTTGGACTGACTTTTAAAGAACCAAGCGCATCACCTGCTGAAACCTTGTCATCAAAAGCCATCGCACCCGCCGTCGCGCCACCAAGCACTTTAGCCAAGGTCCGCGAATCTTCGACAATAGTGTCCTCAACGGCGGTGATCTGCGAACCCACCTGAACCACGGTGGTCACAATGACAGCAATGATACTGGTGAGAGTTACACTCAACAGTACCTTCCACTTCAACGAAAGATTGCCCATGCCCATAATAAAACCTGTTTTGTTATTTAACCGTTGATTGACCGACTGCTTAACCACATTCGCCATCGCTACAGACGAATATATTGTTTCAGCGAACGAATTGGAAAGGCGAGCTGGCAGACCACTCTTATTAGGTTATCGCTCTTTATTTAAAATACTTTAACGCCGTATGCAGCTATTTGTTACCGCGACACCAAGACGCTCATTAAAACCAGAAAACTCACTGAAATTCAAAGGGAAAACGCACTTTTCCTAGAATTTGTGAAAAGTATAACGAGGGAAAGGTTAATCGTAGGCGCATTTCCTGCTCTACACCCTACCCCGAATATCAAAGAGGAGGAAGTGAATGAGACTCAAAAGGGGCAACCAAGGCAGCCCACTTAAAGATCAAAGACCCAAAACGTCTTGCATACTGTAAAGGCCGGGCTGACGATCCGACAACCACTTAGCCGCACGAACAGCACCTCGCGCAAATGACATCCGACTGGAAGCTTTATGCGTAATTTCTACACGCTCACCTTCAGCCATAAACATCACGGTGTGATCACCCACAACATCACCACCGCGTACGGTTGCGAAGCCGATAGTTTCACTGTCACGAGCACCGATGACGCCCTCCCGCCCATAGACTGCAACCTTATTCAGATCTCTACCCAGGGTATCGGCGACCACTTCACCCATAGCCAACGCTGTACCCGACGGCGAGTCAACCTTGTGCCGGTGATGAGCCTCAACAATTTCAATGTCGACATCCTCACCCATGGCTTTCGCGGTCATCTCCAACAGTTTCAAGGTCACATTAACGCCAGTACTAAAGTTAGCCGCTATACAAATTGGCATAACCGACTGATGAGCCACTAACCGAGCCTTCTCTTCCGCACTAAAGCCCGTGGTACCTATCACCATACGTTTTTGGCCACCAGCACATATCTGCGCATTCGCAAGCGTTACTGCAGGGCTGGTGAAATCTATCAAGACGTCAAACTGATCCAGCACAGCCTCTAAAGAATCTACGAGGGCGACACCGATATGCCCCACACCTGCAAGCTCTCCAGCATCAGCCCCGATCAAACTTGAGCCTGGGCGCGCGATAGCAGCAGTCAGCTCCACGCCTTCGGCGCTTACAACGGCCTCCATCAACATCCGGCCCATTCGGCCACCAGCGCCGGTTACGGCTATACGAGCTGTCATTCTTTACTTCCTATTGAGGGCACCATTAATACTAAAAGCCAACAATTGGCACATTAGATTTTCATGTCGCCAAAAAAGTTCTTCATTCCCTCAAACCAGGTATTTTGTTTTGGGGAATTAGCATTGCCTTTCATCGACGCCTGCAACTCTCGCAACAAGTCTTTTTGCTTACTGCTCAGATTAACCGGAGTCTCCAACACAACCCGACAAAGCAAGTCTCCAGCCGCTCCACCGCGCACCGGCGCAACACCTTTGGCACGTAAGCGAAACAACTTACCGGTTTGCGTTTCTGGTGGCACTTTAAGCTTTACTCGGCCATCCAACGTCGGCACCTCTAGCTCTCCACCAAGCGCGGCATCCACAAAGCTAATAGGTACTTCGCAATACAGATTCTTACCTTCGCGCTCAAAAATTTCATGCTGGCGCACAGCAACCTGTACATACAGATCACCAGAAGGACCGCCATCCGGACCAGCCTCCCCTTCACCTGACAGGCGAATGCGATCACCCGTATCAACCCCCGGAGGAACTTTAACCGACAAGGTTTTCGTTTCTTCTACACGCCCCTGACCATGACAGTCAGCACAGGGATCAGAAATAATGGCCCCTTTACCACGACAGCTTGGACAAGTCTGCTGCACAGAGAAGAAGCCTTGCTGCATTCGCACCTGGCCATGACCACCACACGTGGTACAGGTTTGCGGACGACTACCCGCTTTGGCTCCCGAGCCATCACAAGTATTACAACCCACCAGAGTCGGAACACGTATTTTAACCGTAGCGCCTCGAACAGCCTCTTCTAGATCCAGCTCCAGGGTATAACGCAAATCTGAACCACGCTGCGGGCCACCACGGCCTCTGCCACCTTGAGCGCCACCAAAAATATCGCCGAAGACATCACCAAATATATCGCTAAAGCTACCGAACCCTTGTCCGCCGCCACCCATGCCACCCTGGCCATCAACACCGGCATGACCAAACTGGTCATAGGCAGCGCGCTTTTGACTATTGGATAACACTTCGTAGGCCTCACTGGCCTCTTTGAATTTGTTTTCGGCATCCTTGTCATCCGGATTTCGATCTGGATGAAACTTCATCGCCACGCGGCGATAAGCCTTTTTTAAATCCTTTTCCGAAACATCGCGCTCGACGCCAAGCACTTCGTAGTAATCGCGTTTAGACATACTTCGCCATTTAAATTATCTGAGATGCAATCTGGACTATCCAGAATCCACCGGGGTTAAACTGCAAACGGGACCAGTGCTTACAGAGGCGCTAGCACTCTTCCACACTGATCCCGGTAAACACCAGAAGATTTAGCTTATTTCTGATCGTCTTTCACTTCTTCAAACTCAGCATCTACAGCGCCATCTTCTGCTTCAGGCTGCTCCGCCCCAGCATCAGCTGCTCCAGCCTGTGCATTGGCAGCTTGCTCAGCGTACAGTTTTTGTGCCAAGGAGCTGGAAGCTTCAGTTAACTTAGTCGTTGCCGCTTCCATTTTAGCCTTGTCATCACCCTTAACAGCTTCCTCCGCTTCGGAAATAGCGGCTTCAATTGCTGCTTTTTCCTCGTCGGTCGCCTTATCACCAGCTTCGGCCAAGGTTTTCTTAGTTGCACTGATCAGCCCGTCAAGCGTATTACGCGCAGTTACAAGCTCTTCGAACTTCTTGTCAGCTTCAGAATTCGCTTCGGCATCGCGCACCATGTTTTCAATTTCTTCGTCACTCAAACCAGACGATGCTTTGATCACGATAGACTGCTCTTTACCGGTAGCTTTGTCTTTCGCACTAACATTCAAAATACCGTTGGCATCGATATCGAAAGTTACTTCGATCTGAGGCATACCTCGCGCAGACGGAGGAATATCGGCCAAGTCAAATCGACCCAATGACTTATTTTGTGCAGCTTGTTTACGCTCGCCCTGCACCACATGAATAGTCACTGCCGTTTGGTTATCTTCTGCGGTAGAGAACACCTGCGACTTTTTCGTTGGAACAGTGGTATTTTTCTCGATCAATGGCGTCGCTACACCACCCATGGTTTCGATACCCAAGGTCAGCGGGGTCACATCCAACAAAAGAACATCTTTTACGTCGCCTGACAATACTGCACCCTGAATCGCTGCACCAATAGCTACCGCTTCATCCGGGTTTACATCTTTGCGTGGCTCTTTACCAAAGAATTCAGCCACTTTAGCCTGAACCATTGGCATACGTGTCTGACCACCCACCAAAATCACATCATCAATGGCTGAAACAGAGATGTCAGCATCTTCAATGGCTTGCTTAACCGGTGCCAAAGAGCGCGTTACGAGCTCTTCCACCAAAGACTCCAGCTTAGAGCGCGTTAATTTAACCACCAAGTGTTTGGGACCCGTTGCATCAGCAGTGATGTAGGGCAAATTCACTTCAGTTTGCTGGCTGGAAGAAAGCTCAATTTTGGCTTTCTCAGCCGCTTCTTTTAAACGCTGCAGGGCTAGGGGGTCATTATGCAAATCAATGCCATTAGTCTTCTTAAACTCTGCCGCCAAATATTCGATTAAGCGCATATCGAAATCTTCACCACCCAGGAAGGTGTCACCATTGGTAGACAACACTTCAAACTGGTGCTCGCCATCAACGTCAGCAATTTCAATAATAGAAATATCAAAAGTACCACCACCCAGGTCATACACCGCAATAGTACGGTCACCTTTAGCCTTGTCCATGCCATAAGCAAGCGCAGCGGCAGTCGGCTCATTGATAATACGCTTTACATCCAGGCCTGCGATCTTACCGGCATCCTTAGTCGCCTGGCGCTGAGAATCGTTAAAGTATGCAGGAACAGTAATTACCGCTTCTGTAACTTTCTCACCGAGATAGTCTTCGGCGGTCTTCTTCATTTTTTTCAACACTTCAGCAGAGATTTGTGGTGGCGCCTTTTTATCACCCTTTACTTCTACCCAAGCGTCGCCATTATCAGCAGCGATAATTTTGTAAGGCACCATGCTGATATCTTTTTGTACAACATCGTCTTTAAACTTACGACCGATCAAACGCTTTACCGCATATAACGTGTTATGCGGGTTAGTAACTGACTGGCGCTTGGCACTTTGACCAACCAAAATCTCACTATCGTCCGTAAACGCTACGATGGACGGCGTCGTGCGATCACCTTCAGCATTTTCAATAACTTTTGGCTTGTTGCCTTCTAATACTGAAACACAGGAATTCGTCGTTCCCAAGTCAATACCAATAATTCTACCCATTTGAATTCTCCAACTTTGCTTAAACTTGCGATCAGCTCAACCTGTTAAAAGGCGCTTGCGCATAATGCTTAACTGTTAATTTTGAGCCCGAAGCTCACTTGCTCGGCTTGGACTTGAATATTGGCCCAGTTTGGCGAAATTCAAGCCCCGACATCCGTAACACCTGATTTAAATCAAGCCGGCGCCTTAGAAACCACCACCATTGCCGGACGCACCAAGCGGCCGTTTAGCGTGTAACCTTTCTGGAACACGTTAAGGACGGTATTGGGCTCTGCATCCGCACTCTCAACCATTGACATAGCCTGGTGCAGCTGCGGATCGAACGGCGCGCCAGCCGGATCCACTTCCTCAACCTGATGCCGCTTCAAAGCGTCCAACAGAGTTTTATGAGTCAGCTCAACACCCTCCAAGACGGCTTTTGTGCCTTCTTGATCTACGTCCATATCGGCCATTGACGTAATGGCCCGCTCCAGATTATCCGCAACGGGCAATACATCATTTACGAATTTTTCCAATGCAAACTTGTGGGCTTTTTCAACATCCTGCTCCGCTCGGCGGCGAATATTTTGGACCTCAGCTTGAGCACGAAGAACTTGCTCATGAGCAGTTTGCAACTCTGCCTGTAAACTTTTTACTTCCTCTTCCAAGTTCACGGCTACGCCTGTCTCAGCTGCGCTGTCTTCACCTCCAGATGTCTCTGGCGCACCATCTACTACGTCTTCAACCGGTGGGTTTTGCTCTTCGTTTGCCACTCTTATCTCCAATAACCGAAATTGTCAGCTAAAAAGTCATGTTCGATACATGCTGTCAGGCTTTCTATATGGGGACGGCAGCCACACATTCAAGGCAATCACGAGAGTTTTTACTAAGTCACAAAAGGAACAAGCATCAGAGGGGTAGTTAGGTGCATAAAAATACTGTATAAATAGACAGCTTTCGACCTAAATCCAATTTATTGTGCCGCAATTCGTGGGACGCTAACATGCTCAGTCAACTCCTTATTAATAACTTCACTCTGGTCGACAGACTCGACCTCGAACTGCACAACGGAATGACCGCTATTACCGGAGAAACCGGTGCAGGTAAATCTATCTTACTGGACGCCCTTAGTCTGACATTGGGCGACAGGGCTGACAGCGACCGGGTCCGCAATGGCCAGGAACGCGCAGATATCTCTGCACGCTTCGACATCTCTGCACTGGCAAGCGCTCAGCAATGGCTTGCAGATAACGAACTCAGTAGCGAAGACGAGTGTTTGCTGCGCAGAGTCATCACTGCGGAGGGTAGATCCAGGGGCTACATCAATGGCCAGCCCGTCACGCTGGCGCAACTGCGGCAACTCGGTGAGCTGCTGATTAACATCCATAGCCAGCACGAACATCAGTTGTTATTACGAAAAGAGACACACCGGCAGCTACTGGATGACTTCGGCCACCTAGAAAAGCAGGCTGAAGCAGTAAGTAAGTGCTACCAGACCTGGAAAGCGCTTGCAGATAAGCTCGACCGATTTCGCAACAATCAGCAGGAGCATCTCGCACGCGAGGATTTGCTCAAGTATCAGCTACAAGAGCTGGAAGTATTAAGTCTTGAGCCAGATGAAACTGAACAACTGGAATCAGAACAGAAACATCTCGCCCATGCGGAAACTATTTTGCACAGCAGCTATGAGCTGGCGAACCTCTGCGGCGGTGAAGAGCAAAGCCTGCTCGCAGGCCTGAATCGCACCCTGCACTTACTCGCAATGTTACCTGCCAAATCGAAACAGCTAGCAGAAGCTGAAAACTTGCTGAATAGCGCCCAGATTCAAGTTCAGGAAGCACTATCGGAAGTTGAACACCATATTGACCATAGCAATTTAAACCCAGCCCGACTCCAGGAAGTAGAAGAACGCCTGTCCAGTATTTATCAGCTTGCTCGCAAACATCGCGTGCAGCCCGGTGAGCTTATCGAACTGCAACAACAGTTTGCTGACGAACTGGAACAGATTACCAGCAGTGATGAAAAGCTGGAGGCTATTGAAGCAAAAACCACCCAGGCCTACGCTGAATTTTTTGAGGCCGCAAGCGCACTAAGTAAAGTGCGAAAATCAAAAGCCAAAAAGCTCGAAGCTGCTATTAATGAGCAGCTCCAACAACTCGGCATGGCTACCGCTGTGTTTGGCGTAAGCTTTACTCACAGAGATAAATCCCCTTCCAAGCACGGGCTTGAAGATATTGAGTTCTTAATCAGCACCAACCCGGGCCAACCCGCTAAACCCCTAAACAAGGTAGCGTCCGGCGGAGAACTGTCGCGGATAAGCCTCGCCATACAAGTTGTCATTGCACAAACCTCAACGATTCCGACATTAGTATTTGATGAGGTTGATGTAGGCATCGGCGGGGCAACCGCAGATATCGTTGGCAAACTCCTTCGGCAATTAGGGGAAGGCGGCCAGGTTATTTGCGTTACCCACCTTGGACAGGTTGCCAGCAAGGCACATCGACACCTAAAAGTTGAAAAGACCAGCGCCAAGCGATCTGCTCAATCAACACTTGTGACGCTAGAGGGAGAGCAAAAAATTGAGGAAATTGCGCGAATGCTAGGGGGAAGCGAGCTGACACCACAATCAATGGCACACGCCAAATCAATGATTGCCGAGGCAGGTTAGGACCGCCTCGGCCTTGCGCACTGATTTATGAATCTTTACGTAACTGCTCGTACTGATCCGGGTCAACAAACATCAGCGCAAGATTTATGGCGTTATCAGGCTGCGGCTCAATTGCCATGACTAAGACATTGTATTGCTCATCCTTTTGAATAACGGCGGGATGATGCAGCAGCACCGAACCAGTTTCCTGACTAGTCAGGATGTTGAAGTCTTTTTTATCTTTCAAAACCTGCGCGAAACGACTTAGCAGCTCTCTCACGGCCGCATGAAATAGCGGAAAGCCAAACTGTCCGCGGAACTCACTGTAATTGAGGGAGATTGATACACCCACTTCGAGTGACTCTTTTTTACCCTCCACAAAATTACCATCAACCGTACGTGGGCCTCGGTTTAACGTCAAACTACCCACCGGTAAACGCTCGGTTTTCTTGAGTTTCTTAAATAATTCTTTTGCAGCATCCGGCTTGGCACGAACAACGCTTTGAGCAAGCAGATTACAGGCAAGGTTTACAATCTGTACCACATTTAATTCAAATCGTGGCGGCTGGGCCTCATTGGCAGGAGCAGAAGCCTCCTGATCGGCCGGGGTCACTTGATCGGACATAAACATCAACTCGACTAAAACAACATTGTTATTGTGGAAATGGCTTTTGGCACTAACTCAAAACGGCCAACGCTATTAGCTTACAAGGCATACCGTAATCCGGCAGCCCTACTTTTTCGGTCTTACGTAAAGCACTAAACTATGGCCGGTTAATTCATAACCATGCTCTGCTGCTATTTGCTCTTGCAACATTTCTATTTGTTCGCTATGGAACTCAATCACATCACCAGTGTCTATGCACACCATGTGATCATGATGGTCACCTCGGTCCAGCTCGAAAACAGAGTGTCCACCATCAAAATTATGGCGTTCTACAAGGCCAGCGCTTTCAAATTGAGTCAGTACGCGGTAGACGGTAGCAAGACCAACATCCTCGCCAGTTTCAAGCAGTGCTTTGAAAACGTCCTCTGCACTCATATGGCGCTGTTCAGTACTTTCGAGAATTTGCAGGATTTTCACTCTTGGCAAGGTTACCTTGAGGCCAACTTTGCGAAGCTCTTGATTTTCCATCATATTGTTCCCGGACTCTTCTCAGCATTGTGATAGTTCAGGTATTATCCCCATTCGCCGAAGCTAGTGGAACCCCCAGCATGAAATTGACACAGACTATTTTGTTCACCGCATCGATAAGCGCGCTGCTTAGCGGTTGCTCTGTTTTTAAATTCCCAAGCGTTTATACCATTAACGTGCAACAAGGGAACATTGTTAATCAGGAAATGATTGACCAGTTAAAGCCAGGTATGACCAAACGCCAAGTCCGGTATATTATGGGGTCTGCACTTGTCGCAGACACCTTTGAACAAGACCGCTGGGACTATTTTTACAGTATGAAAAGCGGTAAAACCGCAGAAGTGGTTCGTAAACAGTTTACGGTTTACTTTGTTGACGACAAACTTTCGTATTTTGAAGGCGATTACAAACCCGGCGACGATAGCAACGAAAGCGTTAATATCGATACGGCTGGTGGCTAATGAGCATTAAACGCTCTCATCCAACCCTTTAGCTTTAGCCGCTCGCCTACGTCTCACTTCTTTGGGGTCAGACGTTAGCGGACGATAAATCTCCACTCGGTCCCCTTCATGCAGCTCATGGACGTTGGCAGGCTGCAGGCCTTTGGTGCCCAGCGTCTGACCAAAAATACCCATTTTGGCATTTTCCAGGTCAATTTCTGGAAATTCTTTGGTGATACCTGACTGTTTAGCGGCCTGCAACGCAGTAGTCCCGGGCTCAACGAGCAATGCAATAATTTTTTGCTTATGCGGTAAGGCATAGGCCACTTCAACGGAAATCGTTTCAATATCTGTCATAACACATTCTGTAAGAGTAGAGTGAAATTAGTGGTTTACAACGTTGAGTCGGCTGCGCCGAAAATGACTTCAGCACGCTGGGTCATAGCATCAACTTGCCGATTCGCAATTTTCTCAAACCACCTTCCTGCGGCAAGCGCCAGCAACTTGTTAGCAAATTCAAACTGTAACTCAAAACTGATTTTACAGGCAGAGTCCGTTAACGGTTGAAACAGCCACCTACCTTCCAACGTCTTAAATGGCCCTGACACCAACGACATATGAATCGACTCTGGAATCACCATGGTGTTGCGAGTGACGAAACTCTGTACGACGCCTGATGCACTCAGATCGAGTCTCGCTTCTAGCCAGTCGTCGCCTTCGCTAAGGATTTCTGCACCTTCACACCCTTCCATAAACCGCGGATAGGCAGCGATATCGTTCACCAAGCTAAACATTTGTTCAGCGGAGTAAGGCACTAAAGCACTACGCTCTATAACGCTCACAGATCTACCTTTTAAGTCACTTAAGTTTGAACGCGATTGTAGTCACTCGCCCGCCAGTCCACAACCAAAAGGCTAGCTGAGCTAACGCTCTGTGTATAAAGCCTATGTTTTCTGCGGAGACAGGCATGATAAAAGTTTGATAGCATCAAAATTAGAGCGTTACAAAAGCGCCATAACAGCGCAGGAACCCAGGGGATTTTATTGATGAAGGTAAAAAGAGAGCAGTTTAGTTCGCGGCTAGGGGTTATTTTAGCTGCAGCGGGATCGGCTGTCGGCATTGGCAATATCGTGGGATTCCCCGTCAATGCGACAAAAAATGGCGGCGCCGCTTTTTTACTTATTTATGCACTTTTTGTTTTCCTCATTTGTCTCCCGGTGATGGTTGCAGAGCTTTCAGCAGGCCGCCACACGCAACGAAATCCACTCGGCGCCTATCGACTATTCTTTCGCAACCAGCCACTCGCTCACGCGGGAGGATGGCTAAGCCTGATCACGCCGTTCATGATCGCTGTCTTTTACATGGTCATTACCGTGTGGATTTTTGGCTATCTGATCGCTTGTGTTACCGGTGACTTGGATCAGCTCGCAAAGGCTGACAACTTTGGAGTCTATATCAACAGTAATGACCTGTATGGTCAGCTCGTTGCCGTGACGGTTATCCTAGCAGTCATCCTGCTGGGCGGCGTACAAAACGGTATCGAACGCGCCGCGAAAATAATGATGCCCGCACTATTTATCATGCTCATTGGGCTGGTGATCTTCGGACTCACACAACCAAACGCCATCGAAGGCGTAAAGTATTACCTTATTCCAGACTTCAGCAAGATAACGCCACAGGTTATCAGCGGGGCACTCAGCCAAGCATTCTTTTCCCTCTCACTGGGGATGGGCATTCTAATCACCTATGGCTCTTATATCAGTCGCAAAGAAAGCATTCCCAATACCGCAAAAATGGTTGCGCTTACTGACACAGCGGTAGCGTTCATTGCAGGCCTTCTGGTAATTCCCGCTATTTTTTCATTTAACCCGGACACCAATACAGCTGAGCTTTCTGATTCATCTGTTGCACTGATTTTCACTTTCCTGCCGAAAATATTCCTCGCACTGCAAGCCAGCGTGGGTTATTTAGGCGCAAGCGTCATTGCCAGTATCTTCTTCTTACTGGTATTTTTTGCGGCAATTACATCGCAGGTATCAATTCTACAAGTCCCTCTGGCTGGCCTCACGGATGAAAAAGGTTATAGCCGTGCAAAAAGCTTGACGATACTCGCTGTCGTTGGCGGGGCACTAACTCTTTGCTGCATGCTGTCGTTTGGAAAAATTGGAGTCCTGACCGAACTAACCCACTATGCAGGCCAGACTAAGTCCTTATTTGATGTAATTATCGATATTTTCTACGACACCATATTACCGCTCAACGGATTCCTTATCTGCGTAGTTGTTATCTATCGTTGGAAACAGGCTAATTTTGATCGCGAGCTCGAACAAGGTGACAGCCTCTACCAGGGGACACTACTCGAACGCTATATTAATGTTGCACTGGGAACTTACATACCCGCCATTCTGTTGGTAGTCTTTATTAACACAGTCGCCATCAAATTCTTTGGCGTGAGCCTTACAGACTCACTAGGCTTTTGACAAACACCACTCGACAACAGCGAACCGTCCCACTCATGACGTCACCCTTGCGCACGTAGCTCAACACGACGGTCATCTGGGTAACCACTGGAAATTAATGTATTTGCCCCAATGATAGTAGTATCCAGTCAACCGAGAGGTCGCTATAATCCCGCGCCATGGCTAAGAAACAAAAATCATCACCCAATACGATCGCTCAAAACAAAAAGGCGAGATTCGACTTTCACATCAGTGAACGCTTTGAGGCAGGCCTCGAACTAAAAGGCTGGGAAGTCAAAAGTTTACGCGCGGGCAAGGGACAGCTAAGCGATAGTTACGTTTTTTTCAAGAATGGCGAAGCCTGGCTGCTTAACGCACAAATTCAACCGCTAAGCACAGTATCCACTCATTTTGTCGTTGAACCTGCACGCTACCGAAAACTCTTGCTGAAACGCAGGGAAATAGCAAAGCTGCAAGAAGCCGCAGAACAAAAAGGCTATACCGTTGTGGCCTTATCCCTTTACTGGAAAAACCATCTGGTAAAATGTGAAATAGGCATTGGTAAAGGTAAACAGCTGCACGACAAACGCGAAACAGAAAAGCAACGCGACTGGGACAGACAGAAACAACGCATCATGCAGGCTCACAATTAAGGCCAAATAATCGGCTATGGGCAGCTATCCAAGCAGCACCTAAGAACTACTCTCTACGTCGTCACTGACTAACTGAAGGAAATCAGCGCTCGACAAAGGTTTAGCGTATAAATAGCCTTGTAGATAGTCGCAACCGAATTTTAATAGCATGTCGCGCTGCTGCTCGTTCTCCACGCATTCGGCAATACTCCGCATACCTAGCTTACCCGCCATTAACACAATGGTTTCGGCGATAGCGCAGTCATTTTCGTCATTTTCTAAATCACGAATAAACGAACCATCAATTTTTAAATAATCGATGTTAAATTTTTTCAGATAGGCCATTGCCGAATAACCCGTTCCAAAATCATCCAGCGCCAGCTGCACGCCAGCGTCACGTAACGAACTCAACTTTTGCTTAACACCACCTTCATCATCGAGCAGTAAACTTTCTGTTAGCTCAACACTGACACACTGTGTCGGCAAGCCGGCATCGGCGACCCACTCAAGCCAGGTTTCAACCGCGCCTTCGACTGCAAACTGGCGCGGTGAAATATTAATACTCACTTGAATCTGATCAGAACCAGCCTGCTCGCGCCAATGTCTAGCCAAGGTAATTGACTGTTTAATCACCCAGCTACCTATATCGACAATTAACCCCGTATCCTCAGCTAAAGGAATAAACTTACTGGGTGGTACGGCCCCGCGTTCCGGATGTGTCCAACGGAGCAAAGCTTCTGCCTTAACCACTTTTTCGGTCTTGGCATCCACTATCGGTTGAAATACGACCTGCAATTGCTCCAACACCAAAGCCTTGCGCAGATCATTCAGCAGGCCGACGCGCTCGTCTGCTACGGCCTGCATGGTTGCCGTAAAGAACCGGTAGCCATTGCGCCCAGCCTGCTTTGCGGCATACATTGCCTGATCGGCGTAGGAAATAAGCTCACTGGCAACTTGAGCATCGGCGGGATAACTGGCGATGCCGACACTGGCAGAGACATATGCCACTCGGCCATTCAGGCTGTAGGGCTCAGCCAAAATCTTAATAATAGATTGTGCAACACCGCCCAGACTGGAAAGCTGCCCCACTGACGTTAGTAAAACGACAAATTCATCACCACCAAATCGAGCAACAATATCCGAATCACGCAGGCAGCTCTGCAAACGTTTAGCTGCTTCTTGCAATAAATAATCACCGATATCATGGCCAAGTGTATCGTTGACCTCTTTGAACCTATCCAAATCGACAAAAAACAGCGCCAGCTGTTCATGCTCTCTGCGTGCTTTTGCCAATTCTTGCTGCAGTCTTTCTGTAAACATTCGCCGATTAGGCAAATTCGTTAACGCATCCATGGTAGCCTGGGTTCTCAGCTCCTCCTCCAGCTGTATCCGTTCAGAAACATCTCGGCTAATCACTAGCGCGCCACAAATATTACCGCGCTGATCATATTCAGCGGTAATCCGCATATCCGAATAGTGAAGGTTATTATTGGTATCTCTGGAGCGATAAATTAACTTAGCCTCCTCACCGGTTTGCAAAACCTCACTTAAACGGGTAGCAAATAACTCGGCATCTTGGCTGTATTTTTTGTACTCATCAGATTTATAACGTAATAAATCGGTACCTTCATACATTTTCGCAAGCGCCGGATTCACATAAATACATTGGCCCTCAGTATCAAAACGCGAAATAAAATCTGTAGAATTTTCTACCAACGCTCGGAAATCCTGCTGCCGGGCGGTGTCGGCCCACTCAAAACGTTCTCGCTCTAATTCGGCAGCCACTTTGCCAGAGACTAACTCCAATACTTGTACGACAGAACGTTCGTCATCTATGGCCTCGCTCTTTTTAAGCACTGTCAAAAAGCCCAAGGTAGCATTATTGGCACCTACCAATGGTAAGCAAATAGCACTCTCTATGCCGTACGTTGATAACAAAGTATCTTCAGGAAAATACGTGTAGGCAGATTCTGGGTAACAACACAAACCCGAAGCAATCGATGCCTCACACAAAGAACCACTCAATGTATAGTCCGCCAGAAAATCCGACTCACCGGCCTTCTGAAATACGGCCTTATTAACAACACGTATATCTGTACCGACGCTATTTAACGTTTGAACGATTACCCAGTCACATAGAAATGCATGCCCTAGAAAATCTACCAGACTTTCTGTGAAGGTCTCAGTGTCAGACCAATCTGCGCGAGCGATAAATTTTCGCGCCTCATCCAGCTTTGCGCGCTCGGTGATATTACGCACAAAACCAATGACACCAACCATTTCCCCAGAAGAATTCAGCTCTGGAACGTGCCGGAATTCCTGACAGCCTCGCTTGCCTTCCCGCACAAACCATTCTTCGAAAACATAAGGTTTTTCAGTTCTCACAACCCGCATCGCAGCGTCGTACACTTTTTGATTGTGCGCATAACCGGACTTACCCGGTAAATCAATCGCCCTTTTACCAATGAGAGACCCTTGGCTCTGGTCAAAACGCGCCAAAATCTGCGGGCTGGCATACTGAATTCTGCACTGTAAATCCATGCGCGTGATCGCATCGGGGAAAGCTTCTATAAGACTGCGGTACTGCGCTTCAACTTCAAGCAACGCGCGTTCGGCATGCATCTGCTTTTGAGCAGAAATATCCTGGCAATAAGAAACACACAGGATTTTATCTTCCAACCGCAGAGGGTTCATTACCGCCGCAAGCGGGACCTTCTCGCCACCGCGAACAATATGCTCGTATTCGACATAAGCTGTATTGCCGGCTTTTAGCAATGCCAAAGCAGCAGCCATGTCCTGCTCGTCAGCATCCGTAATAATATCGGCCATGCACATAGTCAACAACGTATCACGCGATACCCCTAAGTGCCTGCACGCAGCAGCGTTGCCATAAAGAATTTGCCCATTTGCATTCAATTCATGCAGGAAAACAAATAAATCTTGTGTGCCCTCCACCATTTCACGAAACAGCTTGCTTTCTTGCTCTAAGGCCATCTGCTTAGAAAGAGCACTCTCTTTTTCTGCCAATAACGCCTTGTTATCCGTAATTACCCGCTTCAATTCCGTGTTTTCTTTGTTTGAGGAATACAAGCCCAATATCAACCGGTTTGCTCTAAGGTAGGCCATCAGCGTGACACACATAAAACAGAACAATGCTAACGCTATGAGTAAATACGTATCTTTGCCCAACAGCACTAAATGGCAAATTGTCGGCAACAATGTAAGCACTAAAAAAAGCTGGGCAACACTGCGCAGTGAACCATGCGCCATCATGCCACCGGTTGCAGATGCAACCAAAAACAACACATGGACAGCTGTCACTGCATCGTTATCTGTAGTGATAAACAATGGGCCGCTTATCCCCCATAGAGCACCTGAGGCAGCACAACCGATAAGGTAAAGCACAATCCAATGCCGACGATTTTTTGTGCGCGCGGAAACTTTATTAAAGCGCCATACCAATAAGCCTCGAATCGCCGTCACTATCCACAAAGCTATCAACCACAACAACAATTGGGGGCGGGCAACATACTCCCAAAGAGAATATGTCAAACATAAAGACAGGATCGTTGTGCCACCTGCAACAGACCCAAAGCCACTATAAAGCGACGCGACTTGATTGGTTCGCAGCCCTGGATCAGCAGCACCCAACGAACCGAAAAGACAAACTGCCAGCCAGCGCAGTTTCGACATTGTTATCCCAATCCATCGGCGGCAAGTAGCCTTTTTTTGGTGCATATTAGGAATTAACCTTGATTATTATTCGTCAAGTGAAAAGCCGTTCGTCAACAAAGCTGCTCAACTAGCGTAGGTTCAATCTATAGCGTAACTTATACGCATTTCTTCTAAAAAACTACATGAGCTATCACAAGTATGGACAAATAATCCGTTAAGAATAATACACAAAGCACTCACCCCACCGCGGAATTAAACTGAACTTCTTGCGCCAATAACACTCTTAATGGATGCTCGTAGGTCGGCTTAGTGTTATACTGAACGGCCTGCAGTAGTTTAGTAGGCACTGGGGCCGATTTGGATTCGACGCCGGTAACAAAACCTAGGGTGCATGTCGTGATGGTAGCGAATCACGTTAATCCAAAGCTGCAAACTAATAGTTGCAAATGATGACAACTACGGTGCTCAACTAGCTGCGTAAGCAGCCTTTTGTTGCACCATCTAGTGGCTACGGCCCTAGCGGTCTTTAACAAGGTGCCTGTACCGCGTTACTGACTGTCATATAGAACAGGATCGCAGTGAAGCCTGCCTGGGGTGGATCAGCTAGACTCTTATCAGGATCGCACTTAACGTCAGACCACCGGGCTGTTAAGTGTTAAATCAATAGGCGGATCTAAGCATGTAGAGCCCACGGCGGAGTGCTGACGGACGGGGGTTCAAGTCCCCCCGGCTCCACCAATTGAAAAAGGTGAACTGATCTCAGTTCACCTTTTTTTATGCCTGCGCCCCGCGCCACAGGCCTTATGTGGCAAGGGTTTACGGACTTCGCCACCGTTGTAATCGCGGACTTTCACCGGCAATTTTTCTCTGAATGGCCGAATACTCTCAGCGCCTCTCCCCACCCCGCCAAGTCAAAGTCCATGAGCTGAGAACAGAGAGCCCTTTAAAATCAGTAGCTTATTAGCGGACTCAGCGAAGGAGTTTGATTGATAAATTGGGTGGGTAGAAAGTGTTGAAATCTTGGTCAGAACTGGACTTTAATGGACACTGTAGCCATCAAATGGTAGTTTATGCCTTTGTAAAATCCGGTGCGACCTAAAAGAGTTCTAAACCCTATGGATGACGAAATACTCACCTTAAAAGAGGTGGCAGAATACCTAAAGGTAAATGAGAAGACCGTATATCGCTTGGCTGCAGACCAAAAGCTCCCAGGCTTTAAAGTTGGTCATTCTTGGCGGTTTAAGAAAAGAGATTTGGATCAGTGGATTCAAAATCAGCAACACAAAAAGTGACTTGGATAATTTTGCAAAATATGGGTGTATGCATGCAAATACGTAAGGTGAGAAAAAATGAAATCTAGTAGTGCATACAGAAATGAAACCATTTCAGATCAACAAGAAAATATAAAAATTGTTTCAGGCAGTTCTTTAGCAGGGCAGAATAAATTGAAAGCACTGTTAGACGATCTTCAAAGTCCATTTCCAATTGAGCAAAACTACGACCTTGCTCCATTCGTTCATTGGAAGGGTAACAGCTCTAGCAAAATCCATAGATGGCTTCGCTATAGAGAAGCGTATTCCCCAGAACTAATCGACAAATTAAATTTAGAAGGACGAATACTAGACCCTTTTAGCGGCTGTGGATCGATTATGGTAGGGGCAGCTCAAAGAGGATTATCTTCTACTGGGGTAGACATTAACCCACTATCAACCTTTTCAACAAAGGTTAAGTTAACAAAGTTAAAACATACTGAAATCGACCAGATTAAAAAAATTCGCTCAGATCTAAAGGCTATTATTGGCAAGCACAATCCTTCAAGGTTACCTGACTTATCTATATCTGAAAAAGTCTTTGAGCCGGAAATTTTGAATGTCGTTTTGAAATCAAAGTCGGCCATAGAAACTATAAGGGCAGATAACCCACCAATTGGAGACTTTTTGCATTTGGCATGGCTTGAATCACTAGAAAAGGTGGGAAGCTATTTTAAAGAAGGCAACGGAATTAAGTATAGAAACAAACAGCGAAGCAAAGGGAAGTACAAAGACAAGAAAGATGGAGAGTGGCAATTACAAAGATTCGGAAGTGACCAAGCCTCCTTTGCTATTAATTGTATTAAAAGTCAATTAGACATCATGATTGAAGATACTTCCGACTGGAAGTATGGCACTTGGTCTAAGCAAGAAGTACTTTCCGGTAGCGCGCTAAAGCTAGACAAACTTTTACCAAGTAAGAAGTACGACTCTATTATATTTAGTCCTCCATACGCAAATCGCTTTGACTATTTTGAAGCCTTCAAGGTTGAACTTTGGTTTGGAGGCTTTGTGGATAGTTATGACGACCTAAATAAGCTTAGAAAGCAATCTCTCAGGTCACATCTTGCAGCAGAATATCGTAAGAACAACCCAGTTTTTGAAGAGCTGGAGTCGTTGATTAACATGATGGACCAAACTGCAAGCAGCTGGAGAATGGGTGTTCCAGATCTGCTGAGAGGTTATTTTCAGGATATGCATACGGTACTTAAACATTGCAGAAAGCTCGCACCTAACGGACGCACACATGTCGTTGTTGGAAACTCTGCATTTGCAGGGGTAATTATCCCGACGGATGTATTAACAGCAATGATTGGTATTAGATCGGGGTTTTCTAAGGCAAAGATTATTGAATCGAGACATCTAACTGTTTCACCACAACAGAGAGCATTATTGACAGGCTTCGAAGGCCATATGCGCGAATCGGTGGTGATTTTTGAATGAGCAACTTAGCAGAGAATACAGAAAGCGTGGCAGAGTTAGAGCAAGACCAGTTAAGTAACGTAGATACCTTCCCTGATTTTGACTCCATTAATCATGGAGACCTTTTGGGGTTAAGTCTTTCTACGAATACAACTCCTTTAACCCATGGAATGCATAGGTTCGCGGCGAAATACATTCCTCAAGTCCCACGATGGGCGATAAGCCAGTTTTGCGACGAGCATTCGATTGTAGTGGATCCCTTCATGGGATCCGGAACAACATTGGTTGAAAGCCTACAGTCTGTTAAATCGGCTTATGGACTAGATATTGACCCGCTAGCCAAATTGATAACCAAAGCAAAAATAAACCCATATAACATTGATAACATTCAATCGTTAACAAAAAAGATATTGAAGCATAAAGGAAAGAGAAGCGAAGGCGACGAACTTCCAATGAGTGGAGTCGAAAATCCATTACATTGGTTTAACAGGGAAAATAAAGAAAAGCTTAATTTCATTTTTGAAAAGATAAACAGCTTTCAAATGAGCCAACCCGAAAAAGAGTTTTTTCTTTGCATGTTTAGCTCTGTGCTTCGTTGGGTTTCAAATGCTGACGATCAAAGTCAGAAAACATATGTCTCTGGCACTTTAAAAAAATCGCCACCTGATGCATGGGAGGTGTTTGAAAGGTTTGTTGACCGATCAATCCAGGGAATAAAAGAGCTCGATTCAACTAGAAGTAAAGCAAGCCAAGCAAAAATTTTAGACGGAGATGCTTTATCGATACCTCTGTCAAATAATAGCGTCGACCTGATAGTGACAAGCCCCCCATACGTTGACTCTGTAGATTATATGTACAACTTTATGGTTGAATATTTCTGGTTAGGTCCGTTATTAGGCGTGGAGTCCAGAAGTAAATTTAACGAAATGCGACGCCAATCAGTGGGATCAAAGAACCCTTCGATAAAAAATGATATGCCCCCATCAGCCATCAGTACAATGGTCTGCCCTTCTGAAATACCAAGCTATAGAAAGTCCGCTGTAATAGGTTACTTCTATGGCATGGAAGAACACTTCAAAGAGGCAAGTAGAGTTCTAAAAAATAATGCGAGATATGTTCTTGTTGTTGGCAACAGCCAGTCTGCCAACGGAATTATGCCAGTCCATGATTGCTTAACTAAGCTTGCAGCTCAATTTGATTTAAAACTCGAAAAAGCATTTGCATACCGAATTCGTAGACACTACATGAAGTTTCCAAGAAAAGGACGAGGCGGGATAATTCTAATGGATTGGATAATAGTATTAAAGAAAACAAAGAAAAATCTTGGTCGTGAATCCCAGCCTTTGCCGATACCTAATATTAGAATTGGCGATCACGAGGTGGCACATTGAACACCTCATTTCACTCATGGCCAGCGGAGTTTTGGAGAGTAAATAGCTACAGTTACCCTAGCTTTTTCTCAGACAATGATAAAGCTCGGGAGGCTTGGTCTATTTTTTTAACCTTTTTTGATTACACAGCATATGATGAGCTAAAAAATTGGTGGGATTCAGGGCAAGGAGGAAGACGACTTAACCCCTCCGCACTTGAAAGCTGGAAAGCAACGTTTGAAGAAGTTGGTCTGCTGTATGTAATTAGCAGATCAAACACAATTACGATAACTCCTTCTGGAAGAGCTCTTAAAGAATTTGCGGATGCCAATGATATTAACGGTTTTGTTTGGACCGGCATTAATTTATTGACTAGATACCCATTGCGTGGACCTAGAAGAACTCGCTCTGAACTACATGGAAATTCCGACCTTTTTCTATATCGGTTTATCTATTCGGCTATCTTAGAGCTTGACAACTATCTTTGGTGGAGTGAATTAGAGCGAATTTTATGCCGAGTCTTTTCAACCGATCAAGCTCAAGATGCAATCTCAGACATCAGATTACTAAGAAAACACCCAGACAAAATTCGAGATCTGAGCTTGCCAGCCTCACAGCGGAAAGGAGCTTTTTATAACTCGCTAAATCAGGTGTCAAACCATGCAAGCATGAATCACCTTATTTTTGAAACAATAAGAGAGCACACCCCTTACAAAGACTATTTAGAGGGTGAGCCAGACAAAAAAATCGTTATCCGCGACGAGTGGTTACCATTATTGAAAAAAGCTTTGATTGCAGAAAAGCCTGGAGCACTATGCGCGTCAGGAGGCTCATATGCGGGCACTTTACCAAAGTTTCAGGGTTTTGATTCGGAAGATGAGTATTTCAATTTCTTAGGCGCTCCGGTCGTAGGGTATCAAAGTAGCAGCACGACACCCTTGGGCAGTATCAGCCTGAATGGCGAGCAGGTTATTCACCTGATTGAAGGAGAGAATTATTCCAATTTTAGTGGTTTAAGTATCACCGGTCCTCAATCGTCACTTTGCCAACTTTCTAGACAACAAAGAGTCATTCTTAACTCTGATCAGAGATGGTCATATTTGGTAACGGACAAAAAAGTAGTAAGCCCTTCAGAGGTAACCATACAACTATCTAGGGCTAGGCCAATCACAAACTATAACCAAATTCTAAAACTGTTGGAGAGCTAAAATGGCCGAATTTAATGAACATGAACTTGTCGCCTCTGGTGCATTGCCCCCTGACGACTTCAATAAAGACATTGAAAGAATTGGGGAGATCGCTGAATACGATTTGATTCTTGACCCCGATAAATTCCGGAACGCGTTATCCAACACCTCGGACTTATCAATAGAAAGCGATGTTATCTCTTCAATTATAGCTGCTATACAAACAGGAAATATCGTACTTCAAGGTCCACCAGGAACTGGAAAAAGTTCCTTGGCACGAGCAATTGCCGACGCCTTTAACGTCTCAACTACTTTAGTAACTGCACACGATGATTGGACTACTTATGATGTAATCGGCCGTCTAGAACTTCAATTAACTAATGAGCATAAAGAACAGGTTGTACCAGTCAACGGTTGTTTTACGCAAACTGTAATAAATTGTGCGAACAGAATTGTTCAGCACTTTGATGATCCCAAGCAGCCGCAGGCTGAATGGCTGATTATCGATGAATTAAACAGAGCACATCTAGATAAGGCGTTCGGAGAGTTATTCACAGTCCTGGGGACGGATGACTTGGTGCCAGTAAATCTCCCGCACCAACCCGAGGGAAATCGCCGATTGATTATTCCGCGAAGATTTCGTCTGATTGCCACATTGAATTCTTATGATAGGCAGTTTGTTAACAATCTAAGTCAGGCCATCAGAAGAAGGTTTACTTTTATTACAATTGACATTCCGCCGCGTAAGCCAGACGGCGTGAGCTGGTCAATAAATAACAAATCAGAAATAGCGGCTATAAAGGAGCTTGGCGCGGTTGTCGATAAGGTTTCATCTAAAGTTGCTAGACGTGCAACAACTTTAGATCCAGATTCTTTTGCTCATAAAAAGTCAGAGTTTCTTGAGCTTTTAAGCACAACATATTTTGATGCAATAGAAAAACTTATGGATTTGATAAGCTCCGTAAGATACTCAACAACCACTGACATTCCCTTCCTGCCAATAGGAACTGCTCAAATCATCGACACCATTGAACTCTTTCTTGTTCAATTGCTTCAATCCGAAAACGTGACTCAAGGAAAAATCAATGACGCAATGGACTGGGCCTCATCTGTAAAGATCGTGCCACTATTTGAAGCAGATGCAATTGATCACGAAACCATACTCTCGTTAGCAAACAATCTAAATTCTCCATTCAATAAAAGAACAAGAAGGGAGCTACTTACAATTGCAAATGCGGGCTTAGTTTTTACTCCTTTAGATTAATTAATCATGATTGAAAATCGTTTCTTTAAAGAATCTATCCCCTTGCTAGCCACTTATTTTTCAGGCAAAAATGTCGCGTTACGCGACATGAGAATCTCTTTATACGAGGGAGATGAGAGCGACTTCTACGTATTTGAAAATCAGCTTAAGGCTCGACACTACATTTCTATCGCATCACTTATTCTAGAATCAATTAGAGACTTACAGGAAAGGCATTCAACACAAACAATATCATCAAGAACAGACTCTTATGGTTCAATCAGGGGTAGGCTTGATACAAATAGATATGTAAATCAAAAATTCCAAAGAAAACAGTATCCACCATCATACCCTGTAATCGTTAGTGTTCAGTCAGCTTCAACACCAGAAAACATGTTCGCAAAAGCACTGATTGATTATACGCTTAAAGTGCTTTTGTCAATTTCAATACCAACTCATTCCGCCGAATTTGAAAGAGCAAAAAAGCAAAGAAGATACTTGCGAGATTATTTGAAAATGTCTCCGTGGTCTGAAATAACTGTAAATGGAAAGCTATCGAGATTATTTTTTGAAACTAAGCGTAGAATTAATCGGCGACAAACAAGTAACGAAAGAAGCTATTCAAAACTACTGCTTGCTTATGAAAACCTCACTGACTCAATAGACGGTGGATCAAGTATTGACAGCAACCCCCTTCTAAGGGATGTTTTTGTTACATTTCCCAGTGACCAGTCCTTCCTTGATCGTATCTTTGAGGTTTGGTGCTTGAAAAAAATTTTTGATGCCATGGCAGGCCTGGGAATCACTTGCTCTCAAATTAACTCATTGGAGTTTAGAAGAACAAAACCGATATTTACCTTTTGCTACAAGTCAAAATTAATTGAGATTTGGTTTCAAAAGCAGCTACCACCATCAAAATCAATGTGGTCATATGACACTGGCGGTAACCTCAGAGGTATACCAGATATAACAATAATATGTGGAGATGCAAATTTAATCGTAGACGCAAAAAACCGTGTAATTACTACCAACACGAGATCTGAAGAGACATATAAAATCCTTGGATACCTAGAGAATTTTAAATCATTTCTGTCCTCTAACGTCAATTGGGGGCTGCTCATATTTACATCTAAAGATGATTTTTCGAGGTCGCTCACTTCAATTGAAGGAAGGCGAATATTGCTAACGGGTGCAAACTTGAGTGAAGAGTCACCATGCGCAATCCAGACTCTTCTAATGTCGTATATTAAAGAATGGCTTGCTGAGTTGCATTCCTAGATCTAGAAAACTGGTAAAAATCCGACTCGGCACTGCGCCGCTTGAAGAGGCCGTTTAGCTTTCGCCCACCCGCCCACACCCATCGCATAAACTGCTCAGGCACTTCGCTGTGAGCTCGGCGGTTGACCTTGCGTCTCAGAGTCGATCGCTGTAAAGCGCCCGCACCCAGGTTGAAGGTGAAGGAGACCAGCGCATCAAACTGGCCATCGGTCAGGGGGACATCGATCAGGCGCAGGACAGCGCTTTCCGCTGCATGGACATCTCGGCGCAGCAAGTCTTCGGCCTCTGCCTCCATGATGCCCTGCTCGTATCGCTCCGCTTCCCTCACTAAATGTCCATACCCGATGGTTGGGTAACCTGCCGGGCAAATGTAAACAGTCGGGCTAAAACCTTCGAATCGCTTGATCAGGTCAATGCCATCTTGAGTAACATGGCGCATATTACTGCCCCCGAGCTTTTGCCAAGGCGCGCTGGCCGAACCAGAAGCTCATCACCGCTGCAAACAGTGCTTGTGTTTCTGGGTCCCAGATTTGCGGCAGAGCCACAACAAACTCCATACCTTGATCAACCACCAGCACGTAAAGCGCGCTGACCTTCACTGTCGTAAACAATATGAAGAAGGCGTAGGTGATGACTGGCCGTACCGAAGCCCGCAGGCTATCCACCCAAGTCACACCGGAAGGTTGGCTATCGTGTTTGAGTAATGCCAGGCTTTCGCTGATATCGGCATTGACCGCTATTTCTTCCAGCCGCTGGTTATGCCCAAGGCGCATCTGCTCCATCTGCCGGTCGAGAATTTGCAGTTCATGGGCGCGGTCTTGTTTGTCTTGCCAGATCTTTAGCAAATCCGGTAACGCGCTGGAGATAAAGCCCAGCAAACTGCCAAGTAAAGTCAGCATGTTATTGTCCTCCGAACAGTTTAAGCTTGATGGCAGCACCCAGCAGCAAGGTGGCCAGGATGCCGGTAGTGGCTACTTTCACGATGGTTTGCCAAGCGGTGCGGCGCGCGTCTCGCCAAGCTTCCAAGAGGTCTCGCAGTTCACGAATGTCTCGCGCTGCGTGACCGTTCTCCAAACCCAGATGGGCAAGCACTCGTTCGGCACCGCGCTCGGCGGCGCAATTAAGCAGGTCCTCAAATTCTTCGCGCGGCATCATCACCATGCCGCTGTCTTTTTCTTTGGCTGGCGCCATTTCTGATCTCCTAAAACGGTCGCTCTTTAAAAAACAAAACCGCCTCGAAGGCGGTCTTTTGAAACGTTGTGGTGGCGTTAGATTGCAATGCCTGGACTCCAGCCAGTGGGCTTGTAAGCTGACAGCACTTCTTCATCTTCGATAAAGCACAGCCAGCCAAGCTTAGGTATGTAGTACTCCCAGGTGTTTGCGATGCGCACCGCTATCTGGCCGGTTTTTCCTGACCACACACCGGTAGCGCCGGCTGGGATCAGGTAACGATCTCCATTTGCAGGGCTGGCCGGTGGCGTGGTCAGGTCTCGGTCGATCACCGAAAGCCCCACCACCGCGCCGAGCCGTTTCAGGTTGGTGTCCATTCCGGTGCCCCAGCCACTTTCGCCCAGTGTCCAGCCATAGTTGAGTCCAAGGTTTGGGTCGGTTGATGCAGGCATCAAATACCTCCGTAATAGTCGTTGTAATGCAGGCCGTAACCGGCTCGTTCAAAAGCGATGGAATGTTTCTGCAGGCTGATCACACCTGACCGATTGGCTTCCAGTTCGATGCGCAAGGCTGCGTTGGGTCGGCCAAGGCCTGAGTCGGCGGTGTCGTCTGCCAATGTGTAGGTTTGGCTGGTACCCGTCAGGCCACTGTAGGTGCGGCGTAAACTGCCGGTTTCGCCATAGATGCGCAGCGTGTAGGTCACACCCGGCTCCGGGCCGATGTTGCCGTTGGTCTGGGCAACCAAACTGACGGTTTGGCTTAAACGGTCACGGTGTGCCCAGCTGATCACCAGATCGTTTTTCGCGGCCTGCGGATAACGCACGTTGTTAATGCGTACATTGCCCGGCGGGTATGGCCGATCCTGCCTGCGGTTCATGGTCAGTGAATCGGTCGGTGCCGAGTTGAGCGCCAATGTCCCTTTCCCGGTGGTGGTGAGCATCCGCACGTTAACGGTTTCACCCGAGGCGTATTCCGTTGGGTCCACACCTTGGGCGCCATCGGCAAACCAGATCTGAGTACCAGCGCTGTGGGGTGCCGTAACAGTATCCATCACTCCACGCGTCAGCGTCAGGCTTTGGGTCGCCGTATTAATCGCCGTGACCAGCACCACTTCGTTGTTGATATAGGCATAGCTGCCAACACTGACCAGATCGAGATCCAGCTCGCTGTGATAAAAGGTGGTGCTGGTGACCTCCTGGATCAGGTCGGCACCCAACACGGCCGTTGGGCAGAATTCGGCTTGCGCTCGTGGTGTGTACACCGAACTTGAGCTGGTCTTACTGTTGAGCTCGTAATTCATAGCGCCCGGTGTCGGCCGACCTGCCAGGGTTTGCAGGTAGCAGTCGGTCGGATCCAGGTAATCCAAATCCGCTGCACTCATCGCCAGCGCTAAATCCCAGTACGGGGTTTCAAGCAATCGGCGCGGTATGGCGACGGTCGGCTCGGGCACCGGGTCAATCCAGCCAGTGGGTTGCGCACCGGTATAGCTGGCTGCGGGAAGTCCAAACACATCCTCAACGGCTTCAATGCTGATGGTGCCATCGGTCAGGGTGCCGCCATCGACATTGGCGATGCGAAGCACCAATCCTTCGATACCAAACGCGGGCCAGACCAGCTTAAACACATCACCCGGATAAAGATTCCAGGCTTGGCGATTCACCTTGAGGCGCACTTTTGCCAAGGGCGTGGAAACCGCAGCCAAATCTCGCATAGCCACGCGCGATGCAAGACTGTCGGAGGTGATGCCCGGGTAGCGACGGGTTTGCGATACCACTGCTCCCTGCGCCTGAATATTGGCCAGATCCTGGACCGCGATACTGGTTTCTTTGAAGGTGTCAGGCTTGGTGTAGATCAGCACCAGCTCGTTGGTGGTTTCACCCCAAGCAGCACGCTGATAGCTTTCCAGTTCGATGACATTGTCTGGGTCTAACACTCGCAAGGTCGCTACATCATAGTCGGCGCGAATCAGCTTCAAAACAAAGCGACCGGTCGCTGGCGAGGTGGTGAGCACACCGCCAATGTGGTCCATGATCTCTTTGATAAATTGTTCGATCTTGCTCTGCTGCAGCCAGATCATGTTCAGACCAAAGCCTTCACTGTGCAGCGTATCGGCAGCAGCTTTGAAGGAGGCATCGTCCAGACTGGCACTGGGATAGCCCATGCCCCAGTCGGCATTGGTCAGGCACTCATACACCATGTGTGCCGGGTTAGCGCCACCGTTGATTTCTGCCTTGGTGGCATGCCAGCTACGAAAGCATCGCTTAACGCGCACCGCCCAGGGTTTCATGTAGGGGTTGTTGGCAGCGATATACACCTGCCGCAAGATCAGACTTAGCAGACCCCGGTAGGCAGGTTGCGGCGATCCGATTTTGGACACCAGATAATCGTTGGGTGCCTGAGTGCTTTGCCCGAATGCCAGATCCACGCCGCCAGACACGCCACCCTCACGCTTTTCACCACCGAAGAGTTCAGGTTTATCCAGTGTGATGCGGCCACTGCCGGATAGATTCCCACTCCAGGCCTGCCGATCGGCCACCTGAATTTCGGTCACTGCGTCCACCGGGCCGTGGCAAATCGCCAAATGCATGCCGAGGTAATAGCGATAGCCGACGGTTTGTTTTTTACTGCTGCCGCCCATGCTCGTCTCCGTTGGTATCGCTATTCACACGACTTTGCGCCACAGCAACCACGGCTTCAGCCATAGCATCATCGGTGGCCAGCAGTTGCTTGGCTTCTATGCCTTGATTGATAAAGTCAGCCCAATCCAGCTGATGTCGGATAAACCAGGAGCGCGCGCCTCGATTGCAATATCCGAGAGCTCGCATATCGGCGTGAATCACAATGAGCATCACTTCTTGCCCCCTTTGGAACGGATAGGCGTGGTACGCAGATCGCCATACCAAACTACGTTGGCACTGCGTACCAGCACTGTGCCAAACACTACCGGCACCGGCCGCCCTTCATCGGCGGTTGGTGCGTCAAAGTCTTTGAGTTCGGCGGCTTGTGGTTGTGGCGTTTTGGGTTGCAGCGCGTACTGCACCAACACGCTGATGACTAATACAGCGATAGCTGCCCACATAAACTGGTCTCACAAATAGGTGTTAATAAATCGGGCTACCGCCGAATGGATTTTTAGTCGGGATAAACGGGAAACCACCAAAGTTTTCGCTATTTCCGAATTTGCTGTTGCAGGTATTCAGGGTTCGATCACAGCCCGGATACAACGTGATGGCATCACCCACGGCAAGACCTGGCGGCACTGCCGACAACGTGATAGCGTCACTATTGTGGCCGGTGATCATGCGCTTTTCGGTAATGCCATTGGCGGCCCAAGTGGCATAGCCACCAGCGAAATGACCCACAGGAAAACCTGCTGCGGTTGGCACACTCAAAAGCGTTCCGTTCAGCGATGCCACGTTACCGGTCACTCGAAACACCACGGCACTGGCACCGCAGGCAGTGCCATACAATACGTGAGGGCAATTGCGCTGATACAAACGGCGCAGGCCGATGCGTTGCAGGCTGGTATACACCGGCTCGCAGTTCAGCTCGACTTCTGAGCCTCGCCATTCGGCATTAAGAACGCGGCCCATCCAGACCGCCACGGTTTCACCATCACCCCGATGCTGGCGGTAGAGGGTCAACAAGGTGATCTCTGACGGCGGTGTAGCGATAAAGTCCTGAGCAACCTCGATGTCGCGCGCAAAAGTAATGCGCAGACCGGTTTTGCCCATTTCGGTGGACTGCTCAATACTGCTGCGTTTTACCGGCACCGCCAGGTATTCATAACTACCATACAAGGCATCATCCGCAGCACTGGTATAACGCCAGGAATCACCGCCGCGACGAAATTCATACAGCTCGACCGGACTGCTGTCAGCGGCCGAGACTTCTCGGTTGGCATAACTCATGGTGAAAACTCGTGAAGTAAATTCGGCAGTCGATCGGACGACGAATCATGTGTCGTCCTTAAGGCTACGCAGTGTCAGTGACACCTCGGCCAATTGATCGGTGTGATGGGCGATTTCCACGGCGTCAGTATCGAGCCTGACCAGTTTCATAAAGGCGATGTAACGGATCTGCGTTGGCAGAATCGCCACACCCAACACGCTGTCGATGGCCACACTTTCGGTGGCATCGTTCAGCGTTGTTACACCGGTCACACGACGGAAATAGTTCTGCCCATTGGTGGTGGCGATCACAATGTCCTGGCGACCGATGCCTGCTCCACCATTGGCGGCGAAGGAACGGTTATCCACAGTGATGGCTGAATCAAAAGCGCCAATCGGGCTGGTGAGTTCCAAATCAGCCTGAAAACTTGGCAGCCAAAACGGCTTCAGTTTGCCTGCCCGAGCCGCGAGCCATGCTCGAAAATCTGCGATAGCATCCCGTCCGTTCAGCAACCAGTGATGCGTTCTTCGAACCGAACCGGTTCCCGACAGATCATCAAGAGCGCGACGCCCGGTCAGATAATCCAGCTCCACCAGCTTGCGCGAGTGCTCGGCATCAATGTCCTCAGCCCAGTTGCTTGGGGTCATCAGTACCGCAAAGCCACGGTATTGCACCGGCTCAACCATTGCCGCTGCCAGCCACTCCTCTTCTAACTGAAAACGCGAGCGTGTCTGCACAATGGCATCGCTGAGGTATCTCAACTTGATGTCGTTTTGCAGTCGAGCAGGTTTTACCGGCAGCAATTTACTGCCCGCTGGCCAGCTTTTTTCCAATGGACTTTTCAGACTCAGCAGACCCGCTTGAATATCGGTGATCTCGGCGAATTCTGAATCGCTGCCTTTGACCAATCCCACTAGGCCACCCACTTCAAAATCAAGGCTATCGGTGTTGACGAGAATTGACGTCGCGCCAGAATTAATGGCCTGACTGGTGATTTGCACTTCCTGCCACAGCGGCAAACCAAACACCCGCGCCTGCCAGGCATGTAGCAGGTTCTCCAGCTTCACACGTTCTCGGTGCGATCCCAACAACTGACTGTATTCCAGCGTTCGTCGAGCACCGGTGCGTAAGCGCACCCGTTGTTCACGGCCGGAATGGGACTCCATCACCTGGGTGAGCCATTCCAAGCGTTCAATCACAGGCTGTGACCAGTCGGGTGAAAACACCCAGCCCACAATGCGTCGGCCAGTGGCTCCTAGCGTGACGGTGTCGAGCGTGAACATGAATTCGAACCGCGCGTTTACCGTTGGCGGGCCGTTCGGCGTTACCGACAACTGATACAGGCGCGACTCATTGGCACCAAACACCGTCGGTGCTGGTGCCGGCCCGAGCAGTGTCATGCCTTCGCCACCCTGAACTTGTATTGCCGTCAGGGTGTTGCTGGTCAGGTAGGCATTCCACACCTCAATGGTGCGGCTTTGCTCTGAGGCTAAGCTGCCCAAACTGATGCGGTTTGGCAGCAGATGTACCCGATAATAAAAATCGTCGAAATAACTGGGGATGGTTGTCCCGATTAAGGCGCGTTGTGCGGGTACCGAAACATCCGGTGCATAAGTGCAGCTGCCACTGATACCTATAGGTGTATCACTGACGGTATAGGGATAAATGGCCGCGACGTTGTAGCCATCCTGCGCGAGCAGTGGATTCAATGAACCTGCCTGCGCAGATTCCAGTACCGCGCCGGTCAGGATGGGCATAATTAACTCCGAACAGTCTCTGAGTTACGGCCCGTCATAGCGCACTGCCATGGCGACGGTGCCCGAGTGATTGGCCTGGTTGTAGGGCGATGCGTTGCGACTGGTGGTGTTCTTGCGATACACCGGTGCGATAAACCAACGTTCAGCACCTAGCGTGATAATCTGGCCATCGTCGATGTTGTCGTTTCGCGTCATGCGTAAGTGCGGCAGCTCTGCCACATGGGACCAAAAGCTGGAGGGTTGTGCCGCCATGATATGCACTCGAGTCAGGACCGCTTCGCCGTTCCAGTTATTGGGTTGCGTGGTTAGCTGAGTGCCGGCCGCGATGGTGGCGCGCGCGTTGTTTGGGTTCGATGGCGAATGACTATTTGGATTATTCCACCAGCCATGACCGTTGAAATCCAGATAGATAGAGCTCGCCAAAACTCCGGTCGTATCATTGGATTGCCAAAACGGCGCGCCTGATGTATTGCCGCCACCACTTCCCCAACTGCCACTCGCCTGGATTGCTACTCCGGCACTGGTACTGATATCCGAGGTGGCTGTGCCCCAATGCCAGATACCATTTCCCTGAACACCAAAGGTGCGCGCCTGACCCAGTGCCAGCCATTGCCACCACATCACCTGATAGTTCACCGCGAGGATGATGTCGTCAGGATCCGTATGCACAAAGATGTGATAGGTCACTGGATAACTGAGTAGCGTATTACCTGATTGACGCAGACGATCAGTAATGCCGACCAGCTTGACCGCTGGCGTGTCTAAGGTTGCACCGCTGTAGCCAAGTGCCGCTTGCACTAAAAAATTCAAACCGCTGGTGCTGAGGCGTCCGTGAATCGGTCCTTTGTGCAGTACGCTGTTGGTAGAGTCCCAGGTCCAGCCATTGTCGGTGCCAGCCGTGACAACCGCATTCAATAGATCGCTGGCCGAGTTGGCCAGCCCGGTTACATAGGGCATCAACTGAGCTCCAATGCGTAGTAGTCACCAAAAGAAGTACGGGCGACGTCCTGAATTACCACGTAGTTTTTACCATCAATGGTGAGGGTGTTTTCCACCACGTTATCGAACCCGGTGGTATGAAAAATGCCATCGATGGCGCCATAGATATTACCGCTGTCGTAGAGCATCACCGGATACAGCGCGTAGGTGTTGTCGGCCGGCCGCACGTTATTGGCCATGGTGCTGTTGCCCCATGGCGTGGTCAGCGGCGTTTTCCAGGTGCCATCGTTGAAGTGCATGCGCAGATTGTTGCGGTTGCCTTTCCAGGGCATGGAGTGGCTGGTATCCGAATAGCGTGTCGCGGGTGCACCACTCAACATACCTGCTGCAAACAAAGGCTGTGGGTATTGCCCGGGTGAGGCGTAAGGGAAAAACTTGCCGATGGCGAAGGACTCATACACCGGTGTGCCCACCTTCATGGCCACATTCAGTCGTTGCCCGTTGACCGACAACCAGTAATCAATTCGCTGGTTGTGCGCCGGCACTCCACACACCGGTGAAATACCTGGCTGAGTCAGAAAGGTGTTCGCCGACACATAGCCCTTCGTGGTGGCCACAGCCAGGTTGTAATAGTCCTTGGTGTCATCCTGATAGCAATAAACACCACAGAAAATCTGCTCACTACCTGAAAGTCCCGGCGCCATCATGATTAACTCACGATTAGTCAGCGCGGTGTCGTAGCGAAGAATGGTCCATCCCTCCGCCAGACACACATCCCGGATCAGCTCCAGCATTTGGTGATGCGCGAGCATCGTTGTGTTATCGACATAGCCCACATACGCGGTCATGAGTATCTACTTCCTGCAATTAACTGAGCACTTGCCGAACGGCGCCGGCATTGCGCTGCAAAATATTGAGAATGGTTTTTTCACCGGATGAGGAGTTGAGGTAGTCCGCTGCCATAGCAGGATCGACGACGTTAACGATGCGCACCGCTTGGCCTTGGGATGCAGCTTGTGGTGGCGTATCTGGTACCAGTCCACCGGCTGCAAATGCCAGAGCGTTTCCAGATACGCGCGGCCCCTGCGACAGCCCATTGAGCGATTGCAGAAAATCCACACCCACCCGTTTCACCGCCGCTGCATTCATCACGAATTCACCCGCCGACAGGCGTGCCGGTATGGAATCCGAAGTCGATGTGCCGGGGCCTGAAACCAAGCCGCCGGAAGCAAACTTCTTCACGTTACCGAGCAAGCCCATCACCGCCGCGACCATGGCGATCATCGCCGCCACCGCGAGCACCGGACCCACATAGGGAATCGAAGCCTGCGATGCGGCCGCGCCAGCACCGGCTTTAGCAGCATCCATCGATACCACCGCTGTGGTTTCAGCAGACTTCTGGGCCACTTTGGTCGTGCTGGCGGCAGCATCAATGACCTGCTCCTGCTGCACAAAACCCAGTTTGATGGCCAGCATTCGAGCCTGCATGGCGATCCATTGCTGAAACGGTTGGATAACCAACTGTTGTAGAAAGGCATCGGCAACTTGCTGAAAGATGCTGGCCAGCGCACTGCGCCAGGTCTGTGCGCCGGTGATCATGCCGTTCAGCGCCGAACCAAAGCTTTCGCCGATCCGGTTCCACAAAGGCGCCAGCTCATCCACTGCCAGCCGGGTACGTTCCAGCTCGTTGCGCCAGGCTTGCACCCGCACCACGGCATCAGGGCCGATGGCCTCGGCCGCTTGCTGCATCGAAGGCAGCAAACGCTCCATTTCGGTAGCCGATTGCTGCTGAAGCAGCACGATCTGCTCTCGCGCCTGCGCTTCGGTCAAAAGCCCCGATTGTTGCTGAATGGAGATGGCTTCTTGAGCATTCCGCAACCGCTCAGTGACCAGCCGCCACTCGGCCTCCAAAGCACCGAGGTTCGCCTGCGCGGCTTTGACGTTTATCAGTTGGTCGATTAAGGCAATGCCATCGGCATCGCCTTCGGCCAACAGCCTTGCTTTCAAATCCTGGTAGCTACGCTCAATCGCGCCGACCCGATCGCCGGCCGTTGTTTGCCCAGTGAGCTGTGCCAACTCCTGTCGCGCTTGAGTCAAAGCATCCGCCAATTCGCGTTCCGCTTGTGCCGACGCACGCGCATTGGTTTGCGCAATGGTGGCCCGGCGTTGATTGAGCGCAATCAGCTCGGCTTCGATCTTGGTGATTTCAGCACTGGCTTTAAGGCGATCACTGTCATCCGTTGCCGTGTTGGCGAGCCGTTGTTGCTCCGCCAGTTTGGTTCGGGTGCGAGTTAGCTCCGCATCCAGTTCCCGGGTTTCGATGTCGGTCTTTTCGGCGTAGTACGCACTGATGGAGACCAGTCGATCTGCGAGTGCCAAATCCAGCGCTTGTGCCTGGTTGGCCAGTGATGCTTTGAGTAACTTCAGTTCGGTGTCGGCCTGAACGGCTGCCAAGGCAAGCCTTGCACTCGCGGCTCGTTCAGCGGAGCGATCATCAGGTGTTAACTGCTCAATGATGCCGGTCGATGCTCCACCTGTTTCAGGCACAATCGCAGGCGGCGGTACCACGACAGGCGTTGCCTGAGGCTCGAAAAGGTTGTCCCGAAAACGGGCGAGCTCATCGAGCTGCTCGACCAGATCACCTTTGAGGTCGGCCATGATGGCCTTGGCGCCCTGAAGGTCTCCGGACAAGGCCGTTGCCGCCGCAGCAAGACTGCCGCCAATGGCCTCACCCAATGCGACGAAGGCTTTGCCTAACGTGGCGGCGCCCAGCGCCAGGGTTTTCAGCACCAGCAAGATGCCATCAAGAATGGCGCGTAAGGTGCCGCCTTGCTTGGCCGACTCCACCATACCCAATGCCATATCGTTCATGGCGGGCAAAAAAGCTTCGATGATGCGATTACCAATCGCGGAAACCGCCATACGGATTTTCGCTAGGGCATCATTGAATACTTCAGCCTGAACGGCGGTATCGCCTCCCAACTGGAGCCCAAGGGAAGCCATTTCCTCGGACAACGCTTCAACGCCATCTCGCCCTTGGTTCAAGAACGGGATCAGGTCGGCACCGGACTTACCGAACAGCTCTACCGCGATCGCGGTTTTCTCGGCGCCATCCGGCAAGCTCTGGAAACGTTCAGCCAGATCCAGCAAGACCTGATCAGTGGCTCGCAGTGAGCCATCCTGATTTTGAAAGGCAACGCCGACCGCTGCAAAACTGCGCACCGCATCGTCGGTACCGGTCGCAGCCTCCAGCATCCGCGTGGCCAACTTGCGCAGACCGCCTTCAAACTTCTCCGCAGAAACACCGGAAAGCTCCGCGACTGGAATCAGCGTTGATAGTGACTCAACAGTGATCCCCACTCGCTGGGACAACTTGGACAGGGAGTCAGCCGAATCCAGCGAGGACTTTACCAACGCACCGAGGCCTGCGGCTGATACGGCCAGCCCCAACGTACCCAACAAACCATTAATGGAACGCGCCGCATTGCCAAGATCACCGAGGTTACGCTTGATGGAATCAAAGGCACCCCGCGTCTGATCGACAGCGGTGATCAGCAGTTGGGCTCGGTTGTTTGCCATCAGGTTTTCGCCAGTTCTCGTTCGATTGCTTTAATGAGTTGCGGCATAGCGCGCTTTACGCTGCCAGCCAGATCCAGTCGCCGCTTGAGTTTGACCGATTTCACCAACACCGCGATCGGGATTTCCTGACCGCGTTGCAGCCGCTTGGCGCCAGTACGAGTGCGCTCGGCTCGCTTGAAACGCGACAGTTGGCTGTTGTTTTCCCGGATGTTTTCGGCCATCAAGAAGACCAAACCGTTTTTCTGAATGAAATAGGCATTGCCCGAGCGCATCAGTCCATCCAAGACCTTCCGAAAACGCTTCGGTCCAATCCGTCCTGGCAGTAACGGAATGAGCAGGTTGCCGGAGACAACACCGCCTTTCTCGTGAATGCCCAACCATGGGATCTTGCTGCCAATCTTTAATGCCGGCAGGCGTTCAGGTTTTTTATCGATTACTTTGCTTTGCATGGAGGATACAAAGCTTGCCTTTTGAACCTTAAAGGCACTGCGCATCTGGCTGCGCGCCGCGTCTCGAACCTCGCGGCCACCGCTTTGCATGCCGCGCTTCACTGCGTCACGAATGGCTTTGCGTTTGGCGGTCGACCACGCATTGAGTTGGCTGGGATTAAATAGCCCGGAGGCCTGCAAATTAACGCGCACGATCCAGCTCCTGTTGTAAGCGTTCGATGGAACGTCGATCACCCTGGGCACCAACCGCAAACAACGTCAGTTGCAAGCTTGCTTGCTCAAACTCCAACTGCAGATCAGCTTCGAGGTAGGCGCTAAACTGCGCCAGTGTGTAGTTCAGAATGTCGGGCATGCGATGCCCTGAACGAATCAGCCGTTGGATGGCAAGATGCCAGCCAGACGATCGTTGATCTGTGTGTTGATTCGGCCGGCGGCCTGCTGCAGTGTCGGCACCACCCGTTGCACGAAAAAATCGGCATTCACCTCAAACAGTGCCGTGGCCAAAGTGATGGCATCGTCCAAGGACAATGCTTCCACCCAGTCTTGCGGTTTACGGGCAGCAATCGCGATTGCCGCTAACAGGCTGTCGCCGTGTTGGGTGATGATTCCCAGCCAATCGATCTGATCTGCCATCAACTGATCACTGAACGGTTTGATTGCCGACAGGATTTTTGGAATCTCACCCACGCGAATCGGTGAGATAACCAGCGTCTCATCGGCGATTGTCAGGTCTGTTGGCTGTGCGCCAAAGGCATCAAATTCAGACATCACTCACCTCACAACAACACGATGCGGCCGAACTGGCCGAGATCGCCAGCGGCAGGTTTCAGGGTGTCAGCCAATACCTGACCGGACAGCTCAAACTTCAACAATTCATCGGTGATAACCGACAGCTCCTTGGCGGGATTGATGGCCACCCGATAAAGGTCAATGACAACCTCGCGGTTGCTGTCGGCGGTGTTGAGTCCTTCGAAACGGATCCAACGTTCCGGCAACGGCTGCGTGAACATAGCAGTACTCTGTGCAGCCCCGTAGGCATAGTCCGCCTTGAACGGTTCAACATAGGGACCACCGGTGGTGATGTCGTTGATCAGCAGTGAACCGTGTTTTGCGTTCAACTGATATTGCGACGCTGGCAGGGTCTTGGGCGTTGGGCTGGAATCTTTGATAACCACCGACGAGACGTTTTGTTTGGCCAGTAAATACAGACTGCCCGTCGCCATAGGTGTAGCCAGCGTTTCATTGGTGACGGTGCCGCTCACTTGATCCGTGGTGGTGCCGTAGAGTGCCAGCCCAAGGTTAATCGCGATCAGTTCTTCCAGGGTGCAGGAGAACTCACCTTTTTTGGTTTTGATTAACTGCAGGTCAGTTAGTCGTTGGCCGCTAGTCGACTCCTGGTGTTCCAGTGTTTCCACCGATAACGACACTTTCAGTTCAGGCACGTTGCCCACAAAACTCAATCCCAGCGGATTGCCATTGCTATCGCGGGCGCCGATATACACGCGCCCCTGTCCAGAGAAATACGCCATGGTTAGTCTCCTTTACGTGTAAGGGCAGATGATTTCGGTAGCGTGGATTCGGTTGCATCAATGGCACGAGCCACACCTTGGGCGATCAGCCACTGAGCTGTTGACTCATCAAGGTCCAGTTCTGTATCGACCGGGTGAACCGCACCGGCGTGTGTATGGGGTTTTAACAAGATGATTTGCATAAAGGGTTTATCCCGTTTGGGTCAGGTCGTTGCTCAGGGTTCGATAGCGGATTTCAAAACGCGCCGGGATGGCGACTGCCGTGTTATCCGCATCCTCCACATCCCACTCACAATCGAGCTGAGTAATGCCGAGGCAAAGGCCGCCCAGATTGGCGTCGATCAACAGCGCTCGATGCGCTTCAACGATCAGTTGGTCGGCAGTATCGAAGGCGTTGTCATCGCGAGCGATAGCTACCAAACGCAGTGTTAATGCGCGATCCATCACGCCGTTGGCGTTGGCGGCAATGCCATCGCCTTCGGCAAACACCAGCAGTGCCGGGCTCGCTTCACGCGTCACCGGCGCCACTGGCATGCGCAACACCGGAACGGGAGCGACTGCGTTGGTTAGACGCAGCACAACCTCCCGTAAGACTTGCTCACGGATTGAGTACATAGATATTCCTGAGTTGGTTTAGCGTTGAGAAAGGCTGGCGCGACACTCAGTGCCGTCAGCGATGACGCGGATATCCCGCACCTGATAGCTCGTTCCATTGATGTCGACCAGATCGCCAATGGCGAGTGTCAACCAACTGGCTGGGTAGTCGATTTGGTAGTCACGCGACAGGGCCAAGCCATCCAGTACGGTTTCTTCTGGGGACCGAAAAGCGCAATACACCGAGCTGCCGTTGACATGAACCTGAGTGAGCAAACCAGCACGTTGCGCGGATTGATAAAAGTCCTCGATGCGCACCGTTACACCGTCAACTTGATCAACACACCCGGGCGATGACACATCGGCAAGGGGTTCGATTGGGTATGCAGGTCGGTACCGCGATCAAACTTGCGCGGTTCCTGTTTGGCATACACAGGCTGCCCCAAGGTGTTCACCGTTTCGTTGAAATCCGCAGGCGCAAAATAGGTACCAAAGGTATCTACAGTGCCAATCGGGAAGGCATGGGCTTCACCGGCTGCAATGAAGCGGCGAGCCGTACCGCTGATGTCGGTCGCCTGACCGCGATACTCCTCAAAGGTAATGCCCGCGTAAGTAAAACCACGGCGCACATCGTTGATAAGAACAGCCCCTTGTTGCCAGTTTTCGAATGCCTTCTCGACCTTGGCGTGCCCCGTCAGCGCCGCGAAGAACTCCGGTGAGCACAAGCAGTGCACACCGCTCATGAACTCGCCTTTAAGGTTGTCCTCAATGGCAGCCAGTGTTGCCAGGCATTTGGCTTTGACGTTGGTGCCTGCGGTGCCCAGATCGTAGGCGATGGTTTGTGCCGTAATGCCAAACTCATCAAACAGGTTGTAAAGCACCGATCCGTCGGCATCCAGAATGACGCCTTTCAGCGCGCCCATGCGCAGATGCTCCAGCGTGATCGCATGCTTGTTGCGCATGGTTTCCAGATGACGTGCGATGACGCCAGCGATGGCTTCTGTTTCGGTTTCCGAGCCAAAGGCGCGAATGCCCTGGACTTCCTCTGGCAGCACGACATCATCGTGGGGGATGTGTGGGATCACGAAAGAACGCACCTTCCGCTTGCCGCGAGTACCCACCGAACCGGGTGCTCCCGGTGGCAAGGTCGGCAGCAGATTCAGTACGCCGTTCATTTCTTCCACGATGATCTGGCGTTGGCGTACCGGCTTGGCCGGCATCAGGCCCAGATCTTCAATGCGCCCGTAACGATTCGGCAGAATATTGATTGCCGCCGTCAGTGCAGCCATCGAGAACGCAGGATTGGTAAAAGGGTTTTGCATGATGAAGGTCCTCGATTAAGCGGCCGCGCGAATGAGCACGCCGAGAGTTTTAAGTTGTGAGATAGCAGTCGCTTGCTCCGCAGCGGTAATACCCGCCGGCCAGATGATTGCGGCGCTGGCCACAATTGCGTGACGAGAGATCAATAGCGCATCGTCAACATCAATCAGCGTGGCATCCACATCCGTCGCCAACACACCAATGGCAACCTCAGTACCGTCAGTTGCCGTTGGGTCCAGTGCGTGCAATTTGTTGGTGGTGGACTCAAGGCCAACCACAGTGCCAAGACTGAGTTGCTGTCCGGCGGCGACGGTGGCGAGATCACGTGAATAGAGATTGGGCGCCTCATACTTGAGCAGGTCGCCTAGGTTGTTGGGTTCTTGTAGTACGGGCATGGTTTAGGCTCCCTTGCTGAGTGTGTGTGAGGTTGAAAGTTTTTTGGCGGCGGCCACCACAGGGCTGCTTTCAGGTTGCGAAGTCGACTGTGTGCCGGCATCGGCTGTAATGCGTGAACTGATGTCAGGCTGTTCAGCCCGAGCATTGAGTAGCGCCTGGCGCACCTGCGCTTCACTCATGCCTGAGGCGATAAACTCGGCTGTGCGCTGGGAGTTGCCCGCGATCAGACACAGCTCCGCAATGGCTTGTGCTTCACCGCGACCTGTCATGGCCGCAGGTGAATGCGACACGCTGGCGGCTGGCGCAGGTGCCTGCGGTGTGGGGTCAGTCACTTCAGATTCGGTTGCTGGTTCGGCGAGTGATGCTTCCAGATCGTCTGTCTTTGGATCAGCATTTTCATTTGTTGTCATGTGCGGAATTCCTGTTTGCTGTTGGATAACGTTGGGTGACTTCACCCTTACTCTGCGTGGGGGCGTGGCGTTGGATTGGACTAAACGTCGCTCTGCACTGAGGGATTCGCTGAACTCGGCCAACACCTGATCGAAGCTGCCGATGGCATCTCCCAGTCCGGCCGCAATGGCTTCATCCCCGAAGTAGAGTCCCGCTTCGGTAGCGCGCACCGCCTCGACATCCATGCCGCGCATCGATGCCACTTGGGTCACAAACAACTCATAGAGCCGGTTTACTTCGGTTTGCAGCGATGTGGCCGCCTGTGGGCTTAATGGCTCGTGGGGTGAGAAGTCGTTTTTGTGGTGGCCAGAGAAAATTGCGGTGTAGTGCAAGCCATCTTTTGCATCGCGTACCGACTGATCGACATGCAGAGCAATGACACCAACCGAACCGACGCCTGCAGTCTGGGAAAGCGTTAAGCGCGTGGCTGCTGAAGCGATCGCGTATGCCGCTGAATAGGCCGCGTCATTGGCGTGAGCCCAGACCGGTTTCACCGAGCTGGCTGATCGAATCCGCTCGGCCAGTTCAAACACGCCTCCGGCTTCACCGCCAGGCGAGTCCATATCCAACAAGATGCCTTGCACCTGAGGATCAGCGATGGCTGCATCAATGCGTGCCGCGATATCGGCATAGGACATCAACCCCGATGCCGCCTCTAAACCAATGGTTCGGCGCACCAAAGTGCCGTGAATCGGAATGATGGCGATGCCTTGCTGTGCCGCTTGCACAGGTGCGCGTGCAGGTACGGGCGGTAACGCTGCACTCACCTCGGGCAAGCCGATGCGAGATCCGAGCACCGACAAAATGATGTCCAGTTTCGGGCGCGCAATAAGTAGCGGCGTCCCGTATAAACGGGACGCTAAATGAGCCAATTGCATGATTAGTTTTCCTGAGGTTCTTGGGGTGGTGTCGGCGTTGCGCCGGCCACAGAAGGCTTGTCTTGTCGCGGATCAGAATCGAATACCAGTCCGAGTTCATCAGCGCGTTGATTGTCGGCGGCAATCTCCCGGTCGATATCCTCCGCGTCATAGCCGAACGCGGATATGGCTTCGGAGCGAGACAAAAGACCCGCGCGAATAGCAGTGAGCATGGCATCGAACTCTTTCTTCGGATCAACCCATTGCCAGCCCTGCGGGATCCACTTGGCGGCCAGGTACTCCCGCTTGCGTTCCGCAAATTGTGGCATCGGCAAAGCACCTTCGAGTGCCGCCTGTTCCATCCACGCTCGCCAGATCGGGCGGCACAATTGATGCACGATCACGCCATGTTGAATCGCTTCGCAGCGACGTCGAAATTCCAGCAAGCCCGCTCGAATGGATGAGTAATTCACCTGGGTGAGATCACCGGTGAGCATTTCATAGGTGATACCCATGGCAGACGCCACCGCCCGAAACTGCATGCGTAAAAACTCGGCATAGCTGCCACCCACATCGGCCGGCTGACTAAAACGCACATCTTCGCCCGGTTCCAGAATTTGCATTGTACCGGGCTCAAGACCGGCCAAAGCAGCACCGGCAGCATCCGGAAGCCCTTCACCCATCAGGTTGTCTTCCGGTGAAAGCCGTGTAATGAAGCCCGCAAACATCGCAGCCGTTTTCTTGCGAACCAGCTCGGCATCGTCGTATTGGTCCAGTTCATTGAGTTTGACGAGTGCTCGTGCAAGCCAGGGTTCGCCACGAATCTGGCCAGGACGCAGCGGGCGAAATAAGTGGACGATTTCAGCAGCCGGGACGCGAACTGTATCCGTCCCACCGTTACCGGACCCTCCGTTACTGGACATGGGCGCCAAGGCGCCATCACCCGGGTGGGTTCGCGTTAAGTGGTAGGCCACCCGCCGTCCCAAACGGTCGAACTCGATACCGGCGCGAATCAAATTACCGGACGATGTCTGCGTGTTCATGGATACCGGCAAATGCTCAGGCTCCAGAACCTGCAGTTGTAAACCTACGGGCAGCCCATCTTCGGACTTGCGAAAGCGAAGGCGCACCAGACATTCACCGCCTTCGAGCATGGCGCGGCAAGCCAAGGCCTGCAAACCATAGAAATCGGTGAGCCCGGCGGCATCCGCTTGCTCACACCAATCGGACCAAAGCCGATGGATGCCTTCACGTAAGGACTGATCTTGCACCATGCTTTGGGGCTTGATGCCAGTGCCGATTGCATTGGACACGAAGGCTTCCACCCCGGCCGCAGCCCAGGCATTACGTCTTACTAAATCGCGGCTTTTAGCGCGCAGCTCATCCTGGCTATACGCCAAGGCGGCAACAGCGCCGGGATTGCCCACCTGCCAGGCCAGTGCACGACGTCCACCACCAACACCATCGTAGGTCGGTGAGCCGCCAAACAAGCGGCGTTGAATTCTTCCAATCCAGCTCATTTAGAAACCCTTGCCGGTGGTGATGCGAATTTGTCTGGGCGCGCCCGGCCACAATCCAGTGGCAGTTGCCTGCTCAAACAAATCGCGTTTGATGATTTCAATGGCGGTTTTAAGTTCGTCGACACTGCGATACTCCACCGTTTTATCGCCAAAGCTCACGCGCTTTTCGCCTTTGGCCAGAGCAGCCTCAAGCAACTCCAACTGTTCTTGTGTGTAAGCCATTAGCGAAATACCGTGAGATTGATTTCAGTGGAGTCGGCGTAGGTGGTCGAAGTCGTGGCACAGCTGATGTCCACGTAGTGCTCGGTCTTCTCGTCGTTGGTTTCGCGCACGATAGCGATTCGCTGGGCACCGTTATCGGTGCTACTGCGCGCTAAGGCGGTCCAGCAATAATGGGTATCCAGCATGGGTTGGCTGAAGTAAACGCGGTACCGGCCTCTGGCGATCCGATTGACGCTGGCCACGTTGAAAGCTGCGCGCAGGAGGATGGTATTGCCGTCATAACCAAAGCACACCCAGGCACGTGCCACACCGGGATGATTGGCGGTGATCTTTGACTTCACTTCCGAACCGATGCGAACCGCTAACGCCGTCAATCGCTCGATCAGTGTCATTAGCTCAAGGCCGCCTCAAAGATCGCAACAAAGTCCGTGTCGGTGTTGCCCACATCGGTTATGGCGACCGCACCAATATTCGAGCGAGCTTGTGTTTGCTCTGGCACCGTCAAGGTTTGTGGCGCATCAAAACGCACTCGGTTGTTCACCGCTGCGAGCAACGCATCCAGACCCGTAGTGCCGTCTTGCAGCAACTGCTGGATTTCCAACAAGGTGTCATAGGCGGCATCTGCGCCACCCAGAATTTCAGCCTTCAATGTATCCAGCAGGCTGACGATCTTGGAGGATGAATAGGTGGTGGTCAGTGCGACGTTGGCATCATCGATACCGGTTCCACTGGTGACCGCCGCCTGCAGTTCATTGATAGCAGCGACCAGGCTGGATTTGTCGGTTGTGGTGAGGCTAGCCAGCGCGCCAGTTTTGATGTTGAGCGTGTTGAATTCCTGGGCAATGCGAAGCACCAGACTTTCAATCCGGGTTTGTAAACTCATAATGATTTCTCTTTAAGTTGAGTCAGGTTTCATCCCAGCAGGCGAGGAAATCTGACAGCTCAAGGCTGTTTGATTAGGTTAACCAGCGGCTGCGCACCACTTGTCGTGACCGTCGCGCGGTGCCAGAAGATGAAAGGCCACTAGCCGAACTCAATTGAGCCGTGGTCTCTGCGGGTGTTGCTTGTGATAAGGCGGCGGTGTCTGATGCCAGTCCGAGCTGTCGTTCAAGCTCATTCCAGTGCCGCTCCTCGAAGCGATCAAGTCCGGCGGCCGAAGCGGCGGCGCGAGCATAGACATAGCAATCCAAGGCCTCGTTACGCTCACGCATTTTCTGCCATTCACGCACCGGGAAGCCATTTCGATCGCGACGAGTAATGAGCTGCTCGGCACAGAGTTGTTGAATAAACTCTGCATCGATTTTCGGCAGATGGACAAAGCCCGCCGGATAAACCGGTGTGATTCCGTCCTCTGCCACATCAGCGGTTTTGCGCAGATTGTTATAGAACTCAAGCTTGGCGATACCCACTGCAACGCTGTAGAGCTTGATACCTCGGCGCAGTTTTTTACCGCCTTGGGAAACATCAATTGCCGTAGGTGTACCGATCAACGCGGCACCGCGTGGTACGCCTTTAATGGCCATTACCCGGGAATCGCGACATCCACGCACAAAGGCATAGGCCTCTTGGGTGGCAAACCCTGTATCCAGGGCAAATCGCGTCAGTGGCATTTGGTTGCCACTTGCGTGGGTCCAGGTTTCGTCGATCATCGATTTCAGTGATTGCCACACCGTTTCACGAGCTGTGTCACCCATAAAAATTCGATGCTCAATCAGCCAAGATTCTTTGCCACGAGAGAATGCCCAGATGGATGCTTCGATACGATCTTTCTGCACATCGGCCGCACCCACTAACAACAAACCCTGCTCCGGCACTGTGCCGATTGCATAGTCCTCCCGTCGTTCAATCAGTCGCTGCCAGTCCGGTGCCTCACCTTCTTCAACCCAGGTTTCGCCCAGCTCGGTGTTCTTAAAGGTTTTGATGGCGGCAGCCGAGCCGGACTCTTTGCTGACAGCACTTTCCCACGAGGCTGCGATGTCTTGCCAGGATCGCCAACCCACTGGGCTGTACAGAGACGACAGGTGAAAGCCGGCCGTTTTGTAATTGCCTTCGGTGTTCATGGCTCGCCATTCGCCGTGTTCAAGCATCCAGGTTTTGTGATGCTCGGCGATGGGCTTGTCGCATGACTCGCAGACATAAGCCGCCGTTTCAGGCTGCCCCTTTTCCCAGCGCAATTGTTCAAATCGCAGCCATTGCCGATGTGAGCAATGCGGGCATGGCACAAAGTAACGACGTTGATCTGAGGCTTCGAATTCCCGCTCAATGGCAGAGGCGCCCGAAATGGTTGGTGTAGAAACAATGAATATCTTTCGCCGAGCAAAGGTACGGGTACGTGCTTCCGCCAGCGACACCGCGTCACCTTCACCTTCGACATCCAATGGATAACCGTCGACCTCATCCAGAAACAAATAACGCACCGGCATGGATCGCAGCCCGACAGCGCTGTTAGCTCCGGTCATCACCAGCACACCGCCACGAAATTCTTTCGACAAAATGGTGTTGCCCGAATCGCGTGATCGCGCAGGTGCGATCAACTCTGCAAGGATGGGCGACTCATCTATCAGCGGATCAATGCGCTGCTTTGAGTTGCGCTTGGCCATTTCCACAGTAGGCCATACCGCCATCATCGGCCCCGGCGCATGGTGGATCACATAACCGATCCAGTTGGAGCCCATCTCCGTTGCACCCAGCTGGGCGGCCTTCATAAACGCGACCCGCTCTATGGGCGAGGTTGGCGACAGGCAATCCATAATGGCTTTCAGATAGGGTGTTCTACTGGTGCGCCAGCGACCGGGCTCCGCCGAGGCTTTGCTCGACAGCATGCGATGCCGGTCTGACCACTCGGAGACAGATAACAGTGGATCGGGGGTCAGTCCTTCTCGCCAGGCTCGGTCGATGTCCAGCGCGCCGTCATAATCATCGATAAGCATCTCGATCTTTCTTGTGGCTATCTGTTTTGCGAACCGAGGTAGGCGCGGTAAAACAACAGCCCATTAATTTTGTTTAGTGCGGCTAGTCCACTCTCGATTGCATCTCACCCAGTTCCTGCAAGTGCTCTCGCACTGAAGCTTCCAAAACGACATGCATGGTATGAGGGTCTACTTCGAGACGGGCCGCCATCTGTGCTGACACCCGCGATGGCCAGTTGAGCCAGGCATCACGTTCTGAACGGGCCAGCTTGAACACGTGGGCGATGGCTTTGGAGCGATCCACCAGTTCCTGTTTTAGCTGCTGCAGCTTGACCCGATTGGTCTGCGCCTTGAGCACTTCGTTGGCCGTTCGCGCTTGCATGTAGGTGGTGCCGGAGGCCGGACCACCACTTTCCTTGAGCGTTTCGTCGACCGCATCCAAGGCAGCCTTGGGGACTGCTTTGGTCGCAGCAGCTGGTTTGCGTTGCTGGGACTGGTCGGTATTAAGCGTCCATTGGCGATCGGCTTTGGCAATGTCGACACTGCCGTCAGGCTCCAATGAAATGCGTCCAGCCTTGACGGCCTTGCGCACCGCCGTATCGGAAACTCCGCGATGTTTGGCATACGCCCGCAATGATACGCCCACGCAATAACCTACTGTTTTTAATCGAATTATTAAGCGGAATTGAGTTGATAAGTGCTCCGAAGGAAGCGTTCATGTGCTTAACGAAAGCGCACACGGAGACAACAACATGAGCCGCAAACCTACCGCCCTCGACACCTTTATGGCCCGCAAAGCGGAGATCGACGAAGCACTGGCCCGCCTGCAAGCCCTGAGCGACGACCACTTCAACGCCCATCCCGATGAAATCAACTGGGGGCACGCCGGCAGCCTCGGCTACATCGCCGAAAAGCTGAAAGAACTGACCGATTTTGCCTTCCAAGAAGGCGAGTACGCCGAGTAAAGGAGCCCACAATGAGCCAACTAACACCCACCCAAATCACCATCCTGACGGCCGCAGCAAAGCGGCCCGATGGCAACATCGAACCCATGCCCGACAACATCAATGCTGGAATCAAACCCCGGGTGATCCAGGGGCTGCTAACGCGCGAGCTCATCATTGTCAACGAAAGCGGCCACGCCATAGCGCCACTCGGCTACCAGGCCATCGGTCTTGAGCCTGCACCCAAAACAACAAACGCTGAAGCTGGAGTAAATCTGCGAGAAGGCACCAAGCAAGCCCGAATGATTGCGATGCTTCAGCGTCCCGAAGGCGCCAGCATCGAAGACATCTGTCAGGAAATGGGCTGGCAAAAGCACACGGTGCGCGGCGTCTTTTCCAACACGCTGAAAAAGCGCCTGGGGTTGACGCTTACCTCTTATAAAAACGAAGGCCAGCCTCGCCATTACCGCATCCAACAGGAGGTGGCGCCATGAGCACTCGATGCCTGATTGCCATCGCCAAGGATGGTCATTACCTGTCCATTTACTGTCACCATGACGGCTATGATGCTGATTATGGCGTTGGCCCGACGCTACACGCGCATTACAACTCAGCAGAGCTCGCCGCCGACCTGATAGCACTTGGAGATATTTCCTACCTACAGAGCGACAAAGCCTGCGCATACCACCGGGATCGTGGCGATGCATGGGCACAAACCCAGCCAAAACGAACCACCAGCGAGTCACAGTTACTGGCATTGGCGCAGGCCTGCGATGCCGATTATATGTACCTGTTTGACGGCGAACGATGGGGCAGCAGAAAGCTTCGGATATAGCTTGATTAACTCTCGCAAGGAAGCGTTCATACAGACACACCAAGCCACCGAGGACAAACCAATGGGAACCTGGAGCCAACCTAACACCACCACCAAAGCCTGCGAACTGCAACGATTGATGACAGCGCCGATCACACGCAAAACAGCCTGCGACCAGCTTTACGATTTAGTGGGTGACGATGATTTGTTTGATTTCTTTAATGAGCTGGACGAGACCGACGATGTTCGCTTTTTGGTCCAATCCCACATTGAGAAAACGCTCAAGAACTTGCATCTTTCATTGCAACCCTGGGATAGCGAGGCCATCGAAATTTGCAAAGCGATCAGCCACGGTGAATGGCTTAAACGCTAGTCACCGTTTGGGCTTCCAACGCCACTTCATCAAACGGCCGACCATCCGACGCGCGGGTGGCCTGCTTTCCAGAATATTCCTGCCAACGCCGCACGATCACATCCACGTACTTCGGATCCAACTCGATGATCCTGGCTGATCGATGGGTTTTCTCGCAGGCAATGAGGGTGCTGCCAGAGCCACCGAACAGATCCAACACCACATCCCGGCTTATGCTGGAATTGCGGATGGCCCGCTCGACCAGCTCCACAGGTTTCATGGTGGGATGCAGATCATTCTTGACCGGCTTATTGAAAAACCAGACATCGCCTTGGTCGCGGGCGCCACACCAGTAATGGTCACTGCCTTCACGCCAACCGTACAGTATCGGTTCGTACTGGCGCTGGTAATCCGAGCGGCCCAAGGTAAAGGTATTCTTGGCCCAGACGATGAACGTCGACCATTTGCCGCCTGCATCCCTGAACGCTTTTTGCAGCGTATCCAGTTCGCTGGAGGACATAGCCACATAGCAGGCGCCCTTGGTCACCGTCAGCATGTTGGAAAGCGCCGCTTTCAAAAACGCGTAAAAGTCATCGCCCAAATTGTCATTCAGTATGCGCCGATCTTTGCCGCGCATTTTGTCTTTGGCGTTGTTGCCATAATCGACGTTGTAGGGAGGATCGGTAAACGCCATATCGGCCAGGCCGCCATCCATCAATTGAGCGAGATCCTGAGCATTGGTGGAGTCACCACACAGAAGGCGGTGATCACCTAGCAACCATAAATCGCCGCTCTGACTGACGGGCTCCGGTTCGATTTCAGGCACCGCATCTTCGTCTGACTCGCCGGCATCATCATCGCCACCGAGCAGCTCATCCAGTTCCTCGTCGGAGAAACCAATGAGGTCCAGATCGAAGCCGATGTCTTTCAAGTCGGCAAGCTCAAGCTTCAGCAGCTCTTCATTCCAACCGGCATTCTCGGCAATCTTGTTATCCGCAATCACTAACGCGCGGCGCTGAGCTTCGGACAGATGGGCCAGCACAATCACCGGCACTTCACGCAGCCCTAATTGCTGGGCCGCCATGAGTCGGCCATGTCCTGCGATGATGACGTTGTCGTCACCAACGAGAATCGGATTTACAAAGCCAAACTCGGCAATGGAACCGGCAATTTGAGAGACCTGCACATCGTCATGTGTGCGCGCATTTTTGGCATAGGGAATCAATCGCTGGAGGGGCCAATGCTCCACCGTTTCAACGCTGACAGATAACATGAGATACCTTGGAAATATGGGAGTGCGAACCGCGAACCCTGCGAACCCGAGTTCGCACCCTGACGCTAGCGAAATGCCGCGCTCACGCCCCCCGTATTGCTCTATGGCCAGGAAGGACCCATGGCATGGGGATGCAGAAATGAAAAAGCCACGGTGTGGTGGCCGTGGCTTGTGTGCAGTTCACTCGTGAGATTAGCAAGCATTCTCGCTCAAAATGCCGCTTTTGTCCCACAGGGGGTTTTGGCGTTCTCACGCAGACTTATGCTCCTGTTCTAAACGCGCCGCTATTTTTAGTAACGCCCCATACCAATAACGCTGGGCAGAGGTTTTGGGGAAGCCGGTTTCCCGGGCAATCATTCGCCAAGGCGTCCGGTAAGCTCTGAGCCACACCAGATTTCGTTCACCGTGGTTGATCCAGGTTATCCAGGTCAGGGTTTCCTCCATGCGTGTGATCTGATCCGGCGTGGCACGCAACCGAATGGGTTGCGGCTCTTGCCGAGCCAGTTCGCGAGGCTCGTATTTGATATCAGGCCAGTAGCTCACGTAGCCCAACGAACGATCGCCGGGAAGTTTGCGCAGCGTAGACACACACTCCTCAAAGCGCGCGGCCACCTGTTCGGTTTGCCAATGCGTCATCACAGACCTCCTTGGCGATGCTCCATCGCCCAGTACAGCAAGGCCAGCGCATCGGCCTCGTTATCGTCGACAGGCTGATGGCCACGGCGCCGCGCGGCGTCCAGCATCATGTCCTTACTGGCATTGCCTTTGCCGGTAGCGTGTCGTTTGATAGTCCCGACCGGTACCGCCTCATAGGCAATGGCGTGCTGCTCGCACCAGGCAGTCAGGTGTGCCATGAAGCCACCGTAGGCGTGGGCCGCGTCGACACCCAAATGCCGGCGTACCTCCTCGAAAAAGACCAGACGGATTGGGCCAGCAGATTGATTCAGCTCGTTCAAAAACTGAGTGAACTTCACAAAGCGCATACCACCGCCTTGCCAGCGATCGTTTTTGAAACTGGCAGAGCCACTGGTGACGAGTCCTTGTGCAGTCCGGATAGCCCAGCCGCTGGTGGTCCCGAGATCCAAACAGAGCATCACTGGACTGGTCGCGTTTGCCAAGCCCTCCGCCCCGGGATGGAGAGCCACCCTTTGGGGCTCTCCTCTCCCGTAGGGAGAGGGAGTCTGCGTGCAATCTGGAATTGCCCCTAAAAGCCCCGTCATTGCTGGGTTTGTGGGTAGATTGCAGGGGGTCTCTGCAATCTGGGGTCTGCAATCTGCAAACTGCTCTAAGTGGTTGTTTTTGCTGGATTCCAGTTTGCAGGCAGATTGCAGTTTGCAGCAAACTGGGTCAGATTGCAGACTGGCTATTGGGGTGTTTTTCATACCGAATGTACCTCCTGGTAAACCCACACATCCGGGTTCTCGACAGGAAGAACGGCGCCGGTTTGCGGGCATTTGTAATGGGTGGGTTTGATTGCGTAGCAGGACTGCGTCAGCTCCCCTGTATCCGTGTCCACGGTTTCAGGCCCGGGGATGATCATCCCCTCCACACACAGATAGCCGTACTTGCTGCGCGTCAGTTCGGGCAGACCATAGTCCTCAGGGTTACGAAAAAACTTGATGTCGCCTTTGCTGGACAGCACCGAGATCCGCTCGTTGATGGTGCGATTGGCGCCAAGCCCCGCATGCCCCTCGAATGTTTCCGCAAACTGGTTGGCGGTGTAGACACGTCCCAGTGCGGCCTCATCAAAGAGCATTTGCACAATCACATCGCGCTTGCGCAATCGCTCAGCATCCAGCTTCGCGGCGTAGTCTTGATTCACCAGCCGATCGTGATTGGGGTCCAGCTCAATCCAGCGCCCCTGACTTTTATCAACGTGCTTGGTGGGTAAACCGGCGCCGTTACGCAGCTCAAACACCAACACCCGATCGGTACGTGATTCGTCCGGCCGGTACAGCAACATGCCGGTGGTGTAATAACCGCGCAGACTGCCCGCACCGGACAGCGCTAAAAACGGATCTTCCTCGACCTGTTTTTTACTGATCTTCTTGGTGTGATGCGCGAGGATAATGCCGGCCTCTGGATTGACCGCATCGCGTAACCGCTCAACACGCTCGCGCAAGAAAAACAGCATGGCGTTGTTGTCGTTTTCGCTGCTGCCATCCGGACCACCATCAAACACATTGCGGATGGGGTCGATCACCAGCACATCCATGCCGCCATTCGCTGCAGCTTGTTGCAGAGCCTCAATCACTTGCTCCACACCCTCGTCATTGAGCACCAGCCGCAACTGAGGCGTAACCAGAAGATTGTTTGCTGCCTTGTGGCAAAGCGCGGCCGACAAGCCCATCGACTGAATGCGCTCGCGCAGATAGTGGTATTGCACCTCGGCCTGCAAATAGAACACGCGCAGTGGCCTCGAGGGTGAGAGTTCCAAGAAGGGTTCGCCGGCTGCCATGTGCGCCAACCACGACAGCAGAAAATCACTCTTGCCGACCTTGGGGGCACCACCGAACACGACTATGCCTCCTGGTGTTAAAACACGCGGCGCAATCAAGTCGTCAGGCATCGGCGATGTATCGGCCAGCAAGTCGCCCAACGAATGAACAGGGATGACCGGCGTGTCTTTCAGAATCGTGCGCTGGCTGTCGCGCACAAAGCTCCAGATGTCCAATCCTTCGGCCACTGCATCAGCGGCATCCCACTTTTCAGGTTTGTCGTTGGGCAAATGCAAGACGGCCACAGTGCTGGCGCCAAATTGAATTAATGCCTGCGCGACGCGACTGGCATACTGCTGACCAGCGTCGTCGTTATCCGGCCAGATCAACACCTGCTTACCTTTAAGTGGCGACCAGTCCGTTTTACCCACAGGGGCGTGTGCGCCGTTCATGGCTGTGGTGGCCACCAGCCCTTCACGGATCAGTGCATCCGCTGCTTTCTCACCTTCCACCAAAATGATCTGCGACGCCGATGCTATCTGTGGCTGGTTGTACAGCGGGCGCGGTTCCGGAGCACGCATTGTCCTTGCCACCACGTCCCAGGGTCTAAACTCCTTGCCGTTGGGTGTGTCATAGCGGTACACACAGGCGATCAATTTTCCGTGTGGATCTCGGTAGTCCCACTTGGCTGTCGCCGGCCCAAGCTCATCTACCGGAATAGATTTCGTGTGCGTTGGAGTATGGCTTTTGGTGGTTCCTTGCGGTGGGATCTGATCAGACACACCCAGCCACTGTGCAATGGATGTCATCACTGCCGGAAAATCGCGTTGAGCATCCAGATGCATAACACGCGCCCAAGCATCAAAAATGTCACCACCTTCGCCAGTAGCAAAGTCGATCCACATTCCCGCACGCGCACCATCCAGTTCAATCACTAGACTCTTGCCGGCATTGCCATCCAGATCGCCGACCACGTATTGCTTGCCACGCTGCTTGCCTGCAGGAAACAGGTAGTGCAACACGGAAGGCAACCGCGCCAGCAACTGGGCCTTCAGCTCTGCAGCATCAAGCCTTGGCTTGGGAGCGAGTTCCTGATCAGGGGCATCATTAAAGTCGAGCCAAACGACATTGGTCATGGTGACACCTCCCGCCAGCAGCGATCCTGCCAAGGACAAAATCGGCACTCGTAGTGGGTCGGGTCATGACTCAGTCGAGGCAGTAGCTCACCCGCATCACAGGCCTGCAGAACTCGCACGCCACGATCGGAGGCACGTTGCGCCAGTTCGCCGTTAAACGGCACCCATTCGAAATAGATTTCGGCAGTATCTTTATTGATGGCCGTAAACAGCGCTGGGTTGCTCGCAATGCCGGGAATTTGCGGTTCCATATACGCCTGATACAACGCGACCTGTGCCGCATAGATCGGCTTGGACAAGGTCAGCCCTCGTTTCACCGTATCCTTCCAGGATTTGCCGTTCAGCGATTTGCATTCCCACAGCGCCGGGTATTGAGCGGTAATGTCGTTAGGTCCTGCCGCCAAAATGCCATCGACGTGACCCCGCAAACGACCATCCATGGCAGAAAATCCGTATTGCCCACCGGTAGAGGTTTCGGTGTGCAAATCAAATCCTGCAGCACGCAGCCAGTCGATCGCGAGCGATTCAAATACATGCCCGGCAGCGAATATGCGCAGCGTTTGCCCGGAGAACTCTCGACCTTCATCCACTGGCGCTTTCAGATACTCAAACTGCAAGGCTCGATCGCAGGCGACACCAAGACGTGAGGCACCCAGATAATTGCGCGGTGTTTGTTGCGCCTGAACTGATTGCAACGCGCCATCAATGCGCGCGCAAATCTGCTCAGACAGGTTGGGTTTATGATTGAAGTCCAGCATCAGAACGGCACCTCGTTTTTGTACAACTCCTGCAAAGCCGCGTGATAGGCGTTCAATACGGCATCGACCAGACCCGTAATTTCAGCCTTGGTGTAGTCACCCAAACCTTTATTCATGCCCACACTGACAACGTAATCCGCCAGTGGACCCAACACTGATTCAGCTGCTTTTTGTTCAAGATCGGTTCGGCTCATAGCCCCCCCCTGGCGGTGCAATTGATAGTGAATGTCCTGGCAGAGCTTGGAGCAGAACCGCTTGTAGCTGGCTCGCCGTTGCTCGGGTGCTTGTTTGCGATCGGGGTCCAGCCAGCCGAAACCTCGCGGTGGGCGGTGGCATATAAAACATCGGTAGTGCACATCAGGCCGCCTCCCTGCGTTCTGCTGCGTTAAAAATGCGTGACTGGATATCGCGCTTGTTGAACTGGAATGCCAACAGGCAGGAGGCTTGATAGCGGGTCAAGCCGAAGTCTTTGCGGTAGGTTGGTGGCAGATAGCGCAATTGCTGTGCAGTAACCGCTTGATTGAGCCACTTGCGCGATTTGTTGGCGGCATCTTCGGTTTCGTGCTCGTTCAGCCAGTCGTCGGCTGCAGCCAGGCAAACTGTTCGATCACCTTTGGCAAGCAAACGCGCCGGCTGCTTCTTACCGCCACCCATGCAGTACCAATGACCTGCCAGAAAGAAGACGCCTGCCCAGGCCTCGAATCCCGTCGCCATCAGTGCCGCGTCGTCACCAAACAGATCACACCAACGAAACGATGAGCGTTTCAGCAGATCAATTTCGGACATAACAAAATCGGAGAGATCGACTTTGCCTTCGCTTTCTGTGCGCTCCCATACGTGACCACAGAGCGAACATTCGCGTATCGCCGCCGGTACCATGGCACCGCATCCAGGGCATTCCTTTTGCGGTGCCTCACCCAATCCTTCGTGGCCATCCAGATTGACGTCTTGCTCCAGAGAGCCATGCAGCAAGGTGCTGGTGCCAAAATCCAGCACAATGCAGTCACTCTTGGTGACACCGGGATGTTCGTTGGGATCGACAGTGCGTAGGCCACGACCGATCATCTGGATCAGCGTGGATTTGTAAGAGCTGGGTCGAAGCAAAATCACACAGCTGGTGGGTGGAAAGTCCCAACCCTCGGTCAATACAGCCACATTCACGATGATCTGGGATTCGCCCGATTGAAAGCGACTCAGTGCCGCCTGACGTTCAGCTGTGGTCAACTCCCCGTGGATCAGCTCTGCCGCAAATCCGGCGGCCGTAAAAGCCTCTGCCACATTACGAGCGTGATTCACCGTGGAGCAGAACACTACGGTGGGTCGGTCATGGGCTTTGTCTTTCCAGTGCCGGATAACGGCATCGGTGATTGGCGCCTTGTTCATGATGGCGTCGACCGCCGTCATGTCGAAATCGTCGGCCGCACGCTTTACCTGAGACAGCTCACTCTGTGTGCCCACATCAATGACAAAGGTACGAGGCGGTACCAAGTGGCCGGAAGAAATCAGTTCCGCGAGGGTGATTTGATCCGACACGTTGCTGAATATCGGGCGCAGGCCTTTCTTATCGCCCCGATTGGGTGTGGCCGTTACGCCGAAAATAGCGACGTTCGGATTGCGATCGCGAACATGATCGATAATGCGTCGATAGGTTGGCGCCGCCGCATGGTGCGCTTCATCAATCACCAGTAGATCCAGCGTGGGCATGTTTTGCAAATTGCTGTCTCTGCCCAGTGTTTGCACCATGGCGAAGGTAGCTTGCCCATCCCAGGACTTAGCGTGAGCATCAAATACAGAAGTGCTTACCTTAGGATTTACGCGCCGGAACTTGGCTTCGTTCTGAGTGGTGAGTTCATCGCGATGGGCCAGCACGCAGGCCTTGGCATCTTCACCGGCCAACCACTGCCCGGTAACACCGGACAGCATGATGGTTTTACCGGCGCCCGTAGGCGCCACTCCCAATGTATTTTGGTGCTGTTTAAGCGCAGTCAAACTGCGCTCCACAAACAGCTTTTGACGAGGTCGTAATATCATGGGCCGACCTCCTTATTGTGCCCAGCTGGGCCGACCGGAAGGTGCGGCAGTAGTGGCAGGTTTGGATGCGGGTACGGTGGGTTGTGTATTGATGCGTCCCATCACCGCCGCATAGTCTTTGCTGTCAGGGGTAATGGCAGTCTTCACAACGTTTTTGTCGTCGCCGTTTTGATCCTTCTCCATTTCCACTTTGGCCACTAACTCGATGCCATCCAGATCAGCAAAGCCCTGAATGCGACGCGCCTGTTGTGCCTGAGGTGTGTTGTCCTGAGGGTGAAGGCCTCGCGCCGAATTCAGAATGCCTTTGATAAAGGCTCTGCCCATGTTCGCCCACTCAGGACCTTTCGGACTGTGCAAACCAATCAGGCTCCACATCTTGCGCTTCGCGTAAGGACCATCGAGCACCACGAATTCGCAATTGAGGTAAATCGATCCGGTGGTGTTGCTTTGGGTGGCGTAACCACCGGTCCATCCTTGTGACGCATCGTCATAGCCACCAGGGCGAATGGTCATGCGGACTTTGACTAACGTGCCTTTGGGGATCAGGTCAAAGCTGTTTTGATCGTCGGCTGTGTTGAAATCATTCCAAGTCGTCATTATTGGACTCCTTTTTCAGTAACTGAGGATTCGTTGTTCAGGGTATTGGTGGCATGCAACACCGTGGTGTGATCGGGACCACCAAAGCTCAGGCGATCAGCAGCGGGCTTCACTGGCCCACGGATCTTTGCCATCAGCTTTCCGAGGTGCGGTTCTTCAATCAGATCCAGCCGACCGCTGCGGTCCTTGGCCGGATAGCCGAAGGGATTGAGCGTGTGGTTGATGAAGGCGCGATAGCTGCCGCCGTCCTCGCTTTTGATTTCTGCTAGCGTGATCACCTGGTCGACGATGCCGGGCAGCTCAAGCGCGGTTTTGGAACCATCGATCTGCGGCGTGAAAACCTTGCGATTAAAGTCATCGACTTTTTCGTCGAGAATGCCGACGAACCAGATGTTCTTGTTGCGGGTGTGCTGCAGATGCGTCAGCCAGGCAATCATTTCCTGGCCATGCAGGCCGTATGCACCGCGCGTATCCGGTTTGCCGGTACGATCACTGAATGCCTGCGGCTGACCTTTGCACCACTGCAAACACAGGCGGCCGGCAACAGTGATGGAATCGACGAAAACCGTGTCGTACTTGTCGAGGCTGGCGGGATCACCAAACTTCGCGCATACCGCGTCAAAGTGCGCCTGACTGTAGGGCTGGTCTTCGCGCAAGGCCGGATTCGGTCCACCGATGTACACAGCAAAGTCACGACACTCCTGCCAGGTGCGAGGCCGAATGGCATCGCCAAGCCAACCTTCGACGGCAAGGTCTCCCGCCTCCAGATCAAAGAACAATGTGGAGTCAGCATCCACAGACCAGAGCAAGCTGGTCTTACCGATACCGGATGGCCCGAGGATGCAGCCTTTGATACCGCGCTTTTCCGCCAATCGTTGATCGGCGGTGATGATGGGAAAGCTCATGGCTTCACCTCCCCATGTTCACGGACAAATTCCAGCGCATAATCAGAGCCCCTGGCTCCGAGGCCGCGAGCCATGTCATGCAGACGACGCAATGCCTCGATCTTTTCCACAACGCGACTCAGCTCTTTATTGAGTCCTTGCTGGGCAAAGGCGATGTCATCGACCGTGGCCAGAAGTAACGGCTTACACTCAGCCTCATCGCCATCACGCAGAGCTGGAATGGCAATCTCGTCTGGCAGCTTTTCCAGGGAATAGCTGCTCTTTCGCAGCGCGTTCAGAAAATCGGTTTCTTTGGTAAAAATGGCCATGGTTGTTACTCCTTAACCGTTTCAAGATGGAAGGTGGGCTTGCCGGTTTTCAGAGTTCTGGCCGGCTCGAAAGCGGCGCGCAGGGACTCAGGCCAGGCGGTGTATTTGCGCTCGGAAACCTTGTAGGCAACGTCGATAAACTCAGCAGGGTCATCGCCTGACTCAGCGATGCGCTTGGCGATTTCAGCGAGCTTTTGCTGGTCCCATTCAGGGCGTTTGGAAAGCTCAGAAGTGACTCGGATGCTGTCATCCATGAAGTGCACTTTTCCGGTGTCCTTGCCTTGCTCCTGACGGATCGCTTGTGCACGCTGCTCGTACTTGAGCGCGACAGCACCATCGATCCAGTCCTTCAGTGCTTTCGATTTGCGCAGTAATTCGGCAGCTTCGGCCTGCACATGTTGAAGATCAGCGGCGGAGGCCGAAGCCAGATCGCCAATGCTCATCAGCTGAGCTCGTTCTAGGGATAGGTTCATGCCGCACCTCCAGACACTCGCTCTGAAGTGCTTTTGCGCAGACAAGACGCTTCATAGGCTTCGACGTCTTCCAGGCGGTACATCACCCGACCACGCAGTTTGAGAAAAACAGGGCCGATACCTTCGGAACGCCAGCGTTCCAGACAGGCTTCACTCACGCCCCAGCGGTTGGCTAATTGCCGTTGATTCATATGGTTTACACTCACGTTTTGCTCCTTAGGGTTGTTGCGGAAACGTGAGGTAATGATGTGATTCGGCCGGTTAGGAGCCGTTTAGGCGGAAGTTAGGCCAGAGGTTAGGAAGGATTAATTTCTCGGAATATTTTTAGCGGCTGAAAAAATGCGGTGACCTGAAAACAAAAAAGGCCGGTACCACGAATGACACCAGCCTTTTGCATCCAACGACAGATTTAATCTTCGACGATCAGCCAGCAGAATCCCTTTCCGTAGCCGATCACCTTTTCCCAATTTTCTTTCGACCCCTTGAATGCCTGCTTGATAGCTTTGACCTTGGACTCTGCATCTTCCAAAACGGCCGCAGTTCGCAGGCGAGGCTCTCCTCGCAACCATGCATCGGTGAGTTGCCGAATAATCGAGCGATGTATATCGCCGGTGAAGTGATATGTCTCACCATTCACCACCAGTTCGCCGCCATCTTCGGAGCAATACACCGGACTGGTCTGGCTTCGCTTAGGGATACCCAATCCAAGCAGGTCAGCAATCAGGTCATTTTCAATCGCTCCAACAATCTCATCACCCGGAGGAATCAAGCCCATAATATCAGTGCAGAGCGGTTCACCCGGAAGATCTGGTCCGAAGATGTTTATCGGCACATCGGTCAACACCATGGCAGACTTTCGTCTGGGAAATACCTGCAACACCTGCTGGAGCTGTTGCATTGATTTCGGAAGATGGGCTCTGCGCAGGAACAAAACGGCGAGCTTCCGTTTGCCCACCCACGTATCACCCAAGTCCCAAATGGCATCGTGCTGCAAAACAGCTATCGACGACCGATCGGATATTTCCAGCCATTGCCGTAAAATAGCAAGCACACGCAAAGGATCAGCCCGATAGCGTTGCAAAGCTTCAGCAGACACACTGACCCACCCAGCACCAGCAGAGAAATAGCCAAAACCCGGCCCAGTGGCATTCGGAGTAATGTCGTGGTCGCGACCATCAATGCATACCGACGTTGGCGTTGAGCTGACTGGCGTTAACAATCGTGCGGCCAGCAGCTCACGGTATTCCTCCCGAGCATTAAATTGCTCAGCAGAGAGTTCCATCTTTGGTGTGCTCAGCAAATCAAACAGAAGCGCGAGTGCGCTCCTGCTGATCTTAGGCGAAGACGAAATCATGGATTAATTTCCCGCACCAAACCCCAGTGTTTCAGGTATTTCTCACCAATCAATCGTTCCCGCTCCGTGCGGCTACGCAGATCACAGCCATTGGGCAAAGAAATCTTTACTGGCAGGACTTTTTTGCGATTTGAGCCTTCCTCCGGTTGAAAGCGAATGCTGATGGTTGCTTGTATGGGTACGAAGGCGTTGGAAGTCAGAGGATTAAAATCGCTGAAGTGCTCCCGGCAGTAATCATGAAAATTTGCGTCGTTTTTGGCGGGCACTTCAATCTGGATACGACCATCGCCGGCCAGATCCTTCAGCTTCATCATCACCAGTTGAACCGAATCAATACGGTCGTCGGTGTCCCAATCCAGGGCCTGACCATTCAACAGCGGATCAAGGCAAAATTGGCGCAGTGGTACCTTATCCGCCTCCACTGTCTGCTTGAGCAAGTCCTCCGTGAATGCCTTGGCAATTACCTCGCGACGCTCACGTTTGGCCGCGACAATCTCTACCGTTCCAGTGTCCGGCGAATAGGTTATGGCATGCTCGGAAACCGGTCGGCGAATGCGGGAAACAATGTTCTCGTCACCTTCAAACTCCAGATAGGCATCCGGCAGCCCCTCTTGGTAGATCATCACCTGAACCACATCCACATCATTCCCGTCATCGTCCGGTAATGAGCGGTCAAACAGCTCGATTTTGACCTTGTCGCCCAATCCAAACAGAGACTTCATTTTTTCTTTGAAGGTATCCAACGACACCGGATCGGTATGCAGCGGCAGCGATGGCGGGAGTTGATAGCCGCTCCAATTGCGACCATGCCGGTATTGATCGGCGTAGCGGATATCCTCGGCATGCCGAAAATTATCCGGCTGATGCAGGTATACCCATCGACTGCGCTCCAGCGCCGATGGCATAAGACTCAGTTGTGTCGGATTGGTCACGACACTCAGTAAGGCCGCCTGGCCAACTTCGTCCGCCATGTGATTAATCCGCTCAGCATCCACCCGAAGCCTGGCTTGATCCTCGGGCGGCAGATGGTCAATCAGTTGGATCACATTGCCGGCGACGGTAGCCTGGTCCAAAGACCAATCTACGCCCAAGACTGCGATATTTTTGGTGGTGAAATACTCCTCCAGACCCTGGGGTGAAGAGTGGCGGATAAAGTTACGAACGATTGGCATAGGCTCAAATCCTCATCAAGTGACAGTAAACGGCAAACTCTCGGTATCAACATACAGAAAGTTCAAGATAGCGAACTTCAAAGATAAGGGCGGATATAATCATTTTCAAGTAAAAAATGTATGTCTATAATGAACTTTTTAAACCCAACCGCCGAGGAGACCACAATGGCCAATCTGTTAGGGGCCAAAATCAAAGAGCTCCGCAAGGAAAAAGGCCTTACATTAGAACAACTTGCAGAGCTAATCGGATCCGGAAAGAGCTACATCTGGGAGCTGGAAAACAAAGGCGTGAAGCGCCCATCTGCCGAAAAATTAGCCGCCATCGCCAAGGCGCTGGACGTCACCACTGACTATTTATTGGACAACGAGCAGACCGAAGTTGGCGAAGGGCTGACCAAAGAGGTGTTTTTCCGCAAGCTGGGTCAGTTGGATAAGGGGGATCAGGAGAAGATCCTCGACATGATAGATCTGTGGAGCAAGAAATCTTGACGGAGAAACTGAGCCCACTTAAGGAATCCAACAGAATAACCAAGCTGCTGGATCTAGTCCGTACCGGCACTGACCGCTATCCGGTCGATGTTAAAGCCGTGGCACTGGACCTGACGCCGTCATTCAACCCTGACCCTATCACAGCAGTTCGGGGTAATACCTTTTCGAGCATCGACGGTGCTTTGGTTCGCCATCCCAACCAGGACCAGTGGGCAATTCTCTTCAATGACAGCATCACCCACGCCGGCCGG
>JBNKFQ010000205.1:0-5814 GCA_050289385.1 Porticoccaceae bacterium
CCGTTAGTGGTGTTTTTGAGGTGGATCGTACCGAAGAATTAGTCAAGGCATTACAGCTTTATTTTGATGTCAGAGCGGTTTATGTCGGCGCTCGACAAGTAGTACTGATGCCTTCAGGAGAAAGATAATTGGATAATAGTATCCGGAACACAGAACACAGAACACAGAATGTACTGAAATAATATTGAGGATTTTTGTTGGGGTGACGTTTTTAGATGGGGAGCAAAATTTATCAGCTCCTTATTCTGAAACGAGGGGAGAATAGAAATGGTATTGCAAATGAAACAAAATACGAATACGAGGTTTTTTAAAAAAACGTTGTTAAGATCTGCACTGGCGATGGCATTGGCCGGCTCCAGTACGACTTTTGCTGGTGTGCAAAAATTTAACGTAGAATCTCAGCCGCTGGGTTCAGCACTTAAAACACTTGCCGATCAGGCCGGTGTACAGTTGATTTATTCCGGCAAGGGTGTTGCTGAACAAATGTCAGTGGGGCTTTCGGGTGATTATACCCTGGAAGATGCGCTGCAAAATCTGTTGGCCGGATCTGGTCTGGAATACAAGTTTTCCAGTGACAATTTTTTGGTTGTTCAGCCAACAACTGGAGAAAATTTATCTCCATCGGACAGTGGTAACGCTAGAGAAAGTCTGGGCAAAGAAAGAGAAGTAATAGAAGAGATTACAGTTACAGCAACGAAACGTGAAACCAGCCTGCAAGATACAGCACTATCCATTACTGCGTTGGGCAGCGAGGAACTGGATCAGCGCGGCATTCTGAGCATGGGAGACTACCTCAACAGTGTTCCGGGTGTAACCCAGGCCAACTGGGGAACCGGCAATAATATTATTGTTATGCGTGGTATTGCCGCTGGGGCTACCGACGAGTCGAGTGTAGGTGTCTACCTCGGTGAAGTGCCTCTTAGTGGTATCGCCACGGGTTCTTCAACAGATGTCAGGACTGTTGATATCGAACGCATCGAGGTGTTACGCGGCCCACAGGGTACCCTTTACGGGGCCGGGTCAATGGCCGGTGCCGTGCGCACAATTCCGGCCGCACCGGACCTTGAAAACTTTGTTGCCAAAGGTACATTAGGGTACTCGCAAACCACCGGCGGTGGTGACAACACCAAAGGGACGGCCATTCTGAATTTGCCCATCCTGGAAGACCAACTTGCATTCAGAGTTGCAGCCTACAATTTTGATGATGAAGGTTATGTGGATAATATTGGCACGGACAGTGCGAGTAAATTGGCATTAGCCGAGACCTATGATGCTTTGCTTGTAAACGAAGACAATGTTGGTGATACGAAAGCTATTGGCATGCGTGCAAGTATTTTGTGGAAACCAACTGATCAGTTTGATATGACACTGACGTACGCGCGTGACAAGCAAACACAGCTTGGCTACAACGAGGTCGATTCAAGACTTGAGGAAGAACAGGGCAGAAAATATGTCGCTGCGCCATTTTCACCAGCACTGGCAAATATTTCGAGTGGAAACGAAACGCGTCAGGAAGATATAGAAATCTTCAATGCTGTTATGAATTATGATTTTGGCCCTATCCAGGCAGTATCTTCAACTTCCTGGTTCAGTTCTAACAAGGACAACACTCGTGATGCTGGTAGAGTAATTCCTTACCCATTGCCGCAAGTATTTGACTTAGGTAAATCGGGTTTCGCTCAGGAACTTCGTGTGATATCAGATTTTAACAGTTCGTTTCAATTTGCCGGTGGTGTCTATTACGACGATATGAAAAGTCACAGTAACTCTATTCTATTTTGGGGTGGTTCCCTGGCCGCCAATCCGTTTGGTTTGACAGACATATCCGACTTCCTTTTCAAATCGTCGTTTGATGTCAACATAAAGCAGAAAGCTATATTTGGCGAAGTATCAAATGATTTCACAGACTCTTTGAAACTGACATTGGGTGGGCGTTTGTTTAACTACCAACGATTACAAAACAATCATCAGGAAGGACCATTGGCGGGTGCGGGTGTAGATTTGGTCGATGATACAAGCCAGAGCGGCAATAGTTTTAAGGCTAATTTGAGTTACACTCCAAACGATGACAGTCTCGTTTATGCGCAATGGGCACAAGGTTTCCGTGTCGGCCAGGGAACATCCCCCGCAGCGCCGGCAACTGTTTGTGATCTGGATAACGATGGCTTACTTGATGGAACTGGCGTGCCTGTGAATCCCGGTGCTTTAAAGTCTGATACCCTCGACAGTTATGAGGTAGGTAGCAAATTTTCTTTGTTTGACCGGCGCATGAATATTGCCGTTGCCGCTTATCATATTGAATGGGATGGTATTCCCGTTAGCGTCCTGGCAGTTCCGAACTGTGGTTTTGGTGTGAAGGTCAATGCCGGTAAGGCTACTTCCGATGGTATTGAGATTGAAAGTGACATTTACCTGACTGATTCCCTCACCCTTTCCTTGAGCGGTTCATATCTCGATTCCAAACTGGCAGGTGACAGCTCACTGGGAGCCAAAGGCACCAGGCTGCCGAGTGCTGCCAAAGTCAACATGTATGCGGCAGCACTGTATGATTTCGAAGCTTTTGGGTATCCCGCTTATGCACGGCTTGATGCCAACTATGTAAGTAAATTCAACAATGATATTGCGCAAACATTTGAAGAAGCGGGTGGATATACAACTGTAAATTTACGCACTGGTATACAAAAAGGGAATGTGAGCATCGATTTCTATGCTTCTAACCTGACCAATGCTGATCAGATCGTTTATACACTAATTACTAACCGTAGTTATCGCTTGCGTCCTCGTACAGTGGGTATTGAATTGGGCTACGAGTTTTAGCAGGGTTTGCTTGTTGTTCTTTAGCTAATATTCTGGCTACCCTTTCGGGTAGCCAGAACAAGGATGGATAAATCCGGTTTCAGAAATCATTTTTTGCTGTTGAGCGACGCCTCCCGAATCGCCTTGAACTCACTGCCTTCATTCCACCCCGGCCAATCATCACTGTTCGCCAAAGTTTGGCCGACCGAGTAAAAAAGATCCACATCCATTGCGGCGCCGCGCAGATCCATATCTTCAGAATATTCATCGGCCGGTTTGTGATAGCGATTTGCTGTGTAGTCGTCTTGCTGCTGACGGCCCCATTCCTTGCCGTGTTCCACTGAGTTACTGCCACCTTCGGCATTTAGAGCAGGCACGCCAAATTTGGCCAGACTAAAATGGTCAGATCGAAAGTAATAACCTTTCTCTGCATTCTCATCGGGCACGATGTAACGCCCTTGTTCTTTCAAAAACGGTTCCAGATAATCTTGTATTTGATTAAATCCGTCACCGATAACCACCAGATCTTTCACCGGACCCATCGCGTTCATGGCATCCATATTGATAGCGCCAACGGTTTGGTTCAGGGGGTAGATCGGGTTTTCACCGTAATATTTTGAGCCAAGCAGCCCGGACTCCTCTGCCGTGACCGCCAAAAACAAAATGGAACGCTCGGGCCTTTCATCCTTGAATTCTTCTGCCAGTGCCAGCAGGGCGACAGTACCGGTGCCATTGTCTACCGCGCCGTTAAAAATCTGGTCGCCTTCTCGGTTAGGGTCGCGGCCAAGGTGGTCCCAGTGCCCCATGTAAATCAGGTATTCGTCGGGTCGGGTTGTACCTTCCAGCTTGGCAATAACATTGTTTGATTCGTCGTAACGAATCGTATTATTCAGTGTGACAGACGCTTTGGCGTTAAGTGGCACCGCCTTGAAACCCGGTTGTGCTGCGGTTTCCTTCACCGTGTCGTAGTCCAGACCGGCTGCCTGTAATACGGTTTTGGCAGAATCCAGATTCAACCAGCCTTCCACTTTCAGTTTTGAGGCGCCCTTGTCCTCTGTTTGCAGATGAATTTGCGCGCCCGACCAACTGTTTTCCACCACCTCCCATGGATAGGCTGCCGGAGCTGTGTCGTGAATAATCAGGGCTGCCGCTGCTCCCTGACGGGCTGCTTCTTCATATTTATAGGTCCAGCGACCGTAATAGGTCATGGCATTGCCGTTAAAGTGATTCGGGTCCTGAGTGGTAAAGCCGGGGTCGTTGACCAGTATCACCACGGTTTTGCCCTTCACATCCATACCCGCATAATCGTTCCAGTTGCGTTCCGGAGCATTGATCCCGTAACCCACAAACACCATGTCGCTGTCTTTCACCTCGATGACTGGCTGTTGCTGTTGGGTGGTGACCATCATCTGAGCGCCGTAGCTGAATTCGGTATCAATGCCTTTACCGGAAACGCTGATTTTGGCAGCCGGATCAGTCGTGATTTCTGCTACGGGTACCCGTTGCTGGTAAGACTCGCCATTGCCTGGGGCCAGACCCAGTGCTTTAAATTGCTGCTCCAGATAGGCAATGGTTTTTTTGCCGCCGGGTGTGGCCGGTGCGCGGCCCTCAAATTCATCAGATGCCAGCACCTTGAGATGGCGATGCATGCGTTGATTAAACCGCGCAATACGCTCGGAATTGGGCTGTACTTCATTAGAGCTTTGTTGTTTTGGTGGCTCAGCAGCAGTCTCTTTTGGTACCTCATGCCGGTTTGGCGCCTCCTGCTGGCCGCAGCCGGCAAGCAGAAGAACACAGATGCAGATGCCGGCGATTAATACCCTGTTCATATTTGGCCCCTCGTGTATCAGCTGATTATGGCTATATTTGCAAGATTGGGCAGTGTAGCCCAGGCCGGGGAGAGAATACAGAGCGCGGCAGGCCCAACAGATAGACGGCTCAAGCAAGATAGAGCTGTCTGGTTGTCTTCTATAATGGATAAACTGGCCATAAAAAAACCAGGGCTATATCTCATGGGCCTGGTAGTGACAAGGTCGAAAAGGCAGAGCAAAAAAAATCAGTAGGGTGTTTGGCAAACATGTGCGTGTATATAAGTGCAGTACTCCTCCAGGATCGGGTGTCTCATATTTGATGGCGCGTAAAGAGAGCAAGGTTGTCGATCTCAAGGGCCGGCGACAGGAGACCAGAGAACAAGTGCTGGAACGATTGTTTCGCGAGCACGGTGCTGCATTGCGCCGGTTTTTGAGGGGCCGTACCGGCAGCGATGACGATCTTGAGGATGTGGTGCAGGAAGTGTTTCTGAGGTTGGCAAAAATGGATGACCTGGATGAGCGTATGGGGGTGGGCCGTGGCAACAGCCGGGCGTTTATCTTTACCGCGGCAAACCATCTGGTGGTAGACCTGGAACGCCGCAAGGCCGTTCGTTGGCAGTACAAGGCGCGATTCCGGGATGAGGCGAGTGAGCAGGTGCAAAATGTCACTCCGGACCGTATTTTGTCGGCCGATCGCGATCTCCATATGGTAAAAGATGTCATTATGAAGTTGCGTCCCAACTGCCGTCAGGCATTTGTTCTCAATCGTTTTGAAAACCTGAGTTATCCCCAGGTTGCCGATCGAATGGGTATTTCGGTAAAACATGTAGAAAAACTGATGTCGAGCGCGCTGGTCAAGCTCCGTGATGCAGCGCGCCGGGCACGAGAAACAGGGTGACTCCCGTGGACAGAGTAACAAGTGTTTTCAGCAAATATCGCGCTAGCCGGCAGATAGCCCGGCTGTTCTCGGACGATATGTCGGAGCGTAATATTCGCGATATTCAGAGCTGGAGTGATAGTGAGCAATGTTATCAGGACGATTTTTTAACCACGCTCCACACCTTGTCCGATATTGATAGCTTGGCGGACGACCCCGATATTCGAGCTATAGCGCGGAACACAGAGCCGGTTGGCCTGGCTACTCGCACGCTATACCACTGGCCGCGACTGGCTGTGGCAGCCAGTGTGCTTTTGATGCTATTTGTCG
>JBNKFQ010000206.1:0-27140 GCA_050289385.1 Porticoccaceae bacterium
TCTGTTGGGTGTTTACGAGCTGAATCAAACAGATCTTTTGCGTGATGTGTTTGTGTGGGCGTATGAACGTTCCTGCGCCCGTTATTCTGCAGTGCGACAATCCCTGGGCGAACCAGACAGGTTTCGGCTGCAATATCGAGAGGATATTGCCAAATTGGTTGTGGAAATTGTCAATGCCTGTATGGGTAAGAAAGCGGCGGTGCTGCTAATAAAAGAATATTCGGCCAATGAAATTGAGCCAGGAGATCAGGCAAAGTTCAGAGAGGTGACGGAAACGGAGCTGCTCAGCCTGCATGAAGGTAATATTGCACGATATCGCATTCGTCCGTCGCAATTTTCTGCATGGCAAGAACATTGGCGCTAAAAATTGGCGCAGGCTTGACAGGCAGTTGGGTCTGACATGGCCAGTGGTTTGCCATAACCCTTTGAATGGATCCAGTTCGCAGATTAATAATTTTGACTGTGCATATTTACGACATCTGATGCAGTAAGGTCAGGTATGCTTGATGTCTATTGTTTGACTGTTCCGAACAGTGGTCGAATTTGTCGGCACTGTTTTGAACGGACAACCAACCGTTCCGAACGGTTGTGCAGTCAACAGACACTTGGTGTTTTCGCGGTCGGTGAGTGTTTATGGCTGTCCATCACTGCGCAAGATAAAAATATTTATCACCGAATGCGGATTTTTATTTTCGATTTTGGCAATAAGTATCCCAGGCTGAGGTGTGTTGTACAAAATTGCACGGTCTGTGTCGGCTGTCCAGTTGCTCCTGAAGAATGCCATTCCAACCAGTACGGCAGACACTTGTCGAGCCGGGCAAACAGAAAAGTACTGTGCCGTTTGCGAACCCGGCCAGGGCACGGGACTGCACGGTTGACGAACCGATTTCCCGAAAAGACAGTTGCCGGAACATCTCACCAAAACCTTCGATGACTTTATCAAACAGTGGCGCAAGCGCTTCGGGAGTATTGTCCCGCCCGGTAAAACCGGTGCCACCAGTGACTATTACGGCATGTACGGCGGTGTCGGCGATCCACTGTGAAACCACGGCCCTCATACGGTAGATATCATCCGGTATCAATTGCCGATCAATTAGCTGGTGGCCAGCCATTTTCAGGCTGTCTATCAACAACTGCCCGGAACTGTCCTGTTTGAGCGTGCGGGTATCGGAAACAGTTAACACTGCAATGTTGAGAGCAATAAATTCGTCGCTTGCCATAACAATATGCCTTTAATAATAAAATGCTTTTGCTTGATATGGGAAACTTGAGTTTATAAATTGCTCAGGCAGTACGGCAATACCTCCCCGGGATTACCACCTTGGTATAGTTACCTGTACAGGCCCGTATTTAGTATAGTGTTCAGGATTTTTTCAAATCTTACACAGGCTGCAATGTGCTTAAGGATAAATTGGCCGCCGCATTACCTGCCTGCGCCTGTCGGTTACCGACCGGTGCGATTTTCACTGCGTGTATTGCATGGCGGAAAAAATGCCCTTTTTGCCGCGACAAAAACTGCTGACGCTGGAAGAGTTGGTCACGGTTGCGAAAAATTTTGTCAGCCCTGGAGTAAGCAAAATTCGAGTAAGCGGTGGCGAGCCACTAATACGCCACAACATTCTTCACCTGTTCCAACAACTCAACAATTTAAGTGGCCTCAAAGAACTGACGCTGACCACCAATGGGTCAAAGCTCGATGTCTTTGCCGCACCCTTACGCGAAGCTGGCGTCAATCGCCTGAACATCAGTCTCGACAGCCTGAGACCGGATCGTTTTCGGGAACTCACCCGTTTTGGCAATCTTGCCCAGGTACTTAAAGGTATTAACGCAGCCAAAGCCGCTGGATTTGATCGCATCAAGCTCAACAGCCTTATCCTCAAAAATCGCAACAGGGATGAAGTAAATGACCTGGTTTCCTTTGCCCTGGAAAATAAACTCGATATCAGTTTTATTGAAGAGATGCCGTTGGGAACCATTGATGAGCACAATCGTTTGCACGAATTTTCCAGCAGCGCTCAACTCCGCGAGGCTCTGTCAACACGGTATGAGTTGATCCCCCTTGCCGAATCCACGGGCGGTCCCTCCCGTTACTGGCTCGCCATGGGGTACGAAAACTCCCGTATCGGTTTTATCTCACCCCACAGCGAAAATCTGTGCGCCGCCTGTAACCGCGTACGCCTGAGTGCGGATGGCAAATTACTACTGTGCCTGGGCGATGAGCATGCCGTAGACTTGCGGGCCGTGTTGCGCCGTTACCCTGGCGATGACAGCCAACTGCAAAAAGCCATCATCAATGCCATAAACTTAAAACCGGAAAAACACTCTTTTAATTTGCACGACGCACCGCAGGTGGTTCGCTTTATGAATGCCACTGGTGGTTAGCTGAGTTAGCCACACTTGGACGAGCCGCAGTTCAGACAGGTCCTGCAGCCATCCATCATAATAACCGCTTTGGTATGGCACTTAAGACAGAGTTCTGCCGTTGGCGGGAATTCGTTTGCGGCGCTTTGTAGCTGATTCTGCTCTTCGTACTCACGGCGCTTTTCGTCAAGAACTTCCCGTTGTACGGCTGACAATTGTTTTTCTTTGATTAACCCGATACTTTTCATGTGAGTTTCTATCGCGTCTCCTATCTCCGCCACAAGCGACGGCATAAAACGTCCGCCCGATTTAAAATACCCCCCCTGGGGATCAAACACCGCTTTAAGCTCCTCCACCAGGAAAGTGACATCACCCCCCTTGCGAAATACTGCAGAGATTACCCTCGTCAATGCCACCACCCACTGAAAATGCTCAAGGTTTTTCGAATTAATAAAAATCTCGAACGGCCGTCGAATCTCATGTTCAGTGCCTGCATTCAATATCACGTCGTTGATGGTAATGTACAAAGCGTGTTCGGACAGAGGTGTTTTGATTTTATACGTCGTGCCCGACAACACTTCAGGACGCTTGAACTTTTCGTGCATCTGTTCCACGTCTGTACCGATGTCCGTATCGGACTGCTTTACCGAAAATCCGGTAATTTTTTTATCGATTACAGTAGCGCTCATAGTGCTGTCTCCAATTAAAATTTTCCGTAATAACCTTCTTTAAGTGCCTCATAAAGGTTGGCCGCCGTGTGTACCTCACCGTCATAGGAAACTTCCTGGTGCCCTTGCAACTCTACTGTGGAGCCGTCCTCCAGTTCAAATACATACACCGTGTTCTCAAGATCACTTTGCTTGACCAAAACACCTTGAAACGCGTCGGGATTAAAACGGAAGGTGGTGCAGCCTTTAAGGCCCTGTTCATAGGCGTAAAGGTATATATTTTTAAATTTTTCATAAGGAATTTCGGTGGGCACATTAATTGTCTTGGAAATCGATGAGTCGATCCATTTTTGCGCCGCGGCCTGAACGTCCACATGCTGCTCCGGCGTTATCTGATCTGCGACCACAAAATAGTCAGGCAGGCCCGTTTCATCGTCCTGTGGAGATGGTTTGGCGTTGGGATCGATCTCGGCACGATAGCGCAACAGCTCATAGGAAAACACATCCACCTTCTCCTTTGTCTTGCGACCAGTGCGGATAATATTTCGCGCGTAGTGGTGGGCAAAACTGGGTTCGATGCCGTTGCTGGCATTATTGCCCAGCGAAAGCGAAATTGTGCCAGTGGGAGCGATCGAACTGTGATGGGTAAACCGGCAGCCATGTTCGGCAATCGCCTTCACCAGGTCGGGATCTTCTTCAGCCAGTTGCTGCATATAACGGCTGTAGCCAGCGAACAGAACTTTACCGGGAACGGTGTCACCCACCTTGTAGCGCTTGGCCAATACCGGTCGCTTTGCCATCAATCGCGCAGTAATCGTAAATGTCTCATCAAAAATTGGCGCGGCCCCCTTCTCTTTGGCCAATGCCACGCCTTCGCGCCAACCGGCAAGGGCAAGTTCCTTGCTAACTTGTTCGGTAAAGGCGATAGAGGCCGGGCTGCCGTAGGGAATGGTAAGCATGGTGAGCGCCGAGCCCAAGCCAAGAAAACCCATGCCATGGCGGCGTTTGCGTTCTATCTCCCCACGCTGCTGTGCCAGTGCCAGCCCATTGATTTCGACTACGTTGTCGAGCATGCGGGTAAACACCGCCACCAGTTTGCGAAATTTGTCCCAGTCGAACACCGCGTGTTCACTAAACGGCGAGAGTACACATTCCGTCAGGTTGATCGACCCCAGTAGACAACTGCCATAGGGCGGCAATGGCTGCTCCCCGCAGGGATTGGTCGCTCGAATATCCTCGCAAAACCAGTTGTTGTTCCACTCGTTCACCCGGTCTATCAAAATAAATCCAGGCTCCGCAAAGTCGTAGGTGGAACTCATAATCTGGTCCCAGAGCTGATGCGCCGGGATTTTGCGGTAAACCTGGCAAGCGACGTCGCCCTTTTCGTTAAAGACGTAATCGTTGTTCGTGCCCTCGCCCTGAAGGTGATCGAGACGGCGCCAGATCAAGCGATCATTATCCGCCTGCAATGCCGGATCCCTTTCCAGATCGTGCCTGGTAACCGGGAAGGAGAGCGGCCACTCAGCGCCAGCTTTTACAGCGCGAATAAAATCATCGGTGATCAGCAATGATAAATTGAACTGCCGCAGGCAACCCGCTTCGCGCTTGACGCGGATAAAGTCACTGATATCGGGGTGATGAACATCAAAAGTGGCCATTTGAGCGCCACGGCGACCACCGGCTGACGACACGGTAAAGCACATCCGGTCAAAAATATCCATAAATGACAGAGGACCCGAAGTGGTCGCACCAGCACCGGCAACATAGGCCCCCCTGGGACGGAGGGTTGAAAACTCGTAACCGATTCCACACCCCGCTTTCAGAGTGAGTCCGGCTTCGAGGTTTTTTTGCAGGATATCTGCCATGGAATCTTCTATGGTGCCGGAAACCGTACAATTGATGGTGGATGTCGCCGGCTTGTGCGCCTCGGCCCCGGCATTGGAAAGGATACGGCCAGCGGGCACGGCGCCATTTTCCAGAGCCCATAAAAACTCCTGGCACCAGTGGTCACGGCGCTCGTGTTCAACATTGGCGAGTACATTTGCCACACGCCGCCAACTATCGGCCACGTTTTTATCAATGGCTTCACCCCCGTACCCTTTCAGCCGATATTTTTGATCCCAGATATCCTGCGATACTTCTTGTAATTTCGGCATTTTCTGTGTGGTCGTTTCCGATTCTCGCAGCATGACTTGTCTCGTTTCTCTAATTCTCGAATTGTTAGCCGGTTTGGCGGGTCCTCCGGTGTGATCGGCACCGCCGACTGAATTCAGCCAAAATACTATATATTGTGCTTTGGCTGGCAAATATTACAGCATATAGTGGTCTCGGAGTTGATCTGACGCAATACTTCTTTATTGGTATAGCACATTGCCCAATCTCAATGTCAGGGTGATTTGAGGTGCAGGTTGGCAATCGTAACTGTTCGCGGTTCAGGCCGCAGTCCCTGAGGGTATCGGTGATAAACGCAGGAGGTGCAATGCCGACGCGTTAAATTTTTTTGTGAGCAATTATTTCTACCGGAGCAATATAAGAAGCCTTGATGTTCGCAATCATGTTGTTTATTTTTATTGGCGTACTTTCTTTCATCAAAGCAGGAAGTCCCAAAGGCGGTGGGCCGCCGCTAGCCTCTATTTTTTCACGCAGTTTTCTAAAAAATTCTAGCGCGAAATCCCGGCGGTTGTTTTCTTTGGATATTTCGAATCCCGCATTGACCAAAGCTTCTATGTATTGATTTGGTGTTGCTAACTTGCTAATACTTTTATCCGTCGCCCATGGAATCGGGAAAGTCTTTTCACCCTCGGAGAAGAACACCTGTCATCAAATAACTGCGAAAAACAATTCCATTTAACAGGCGTGGCCTGCAAACCGGATGCAGCGTTGGCGCTGTAATTATTGGCCCCGAAGACCTGAAGCGGGGAGATATTGACAAGGATGAGCTGGCCCGGCTGATTGTGAAACGTGCAGACGAAGCGATGTATGAAGCCAAAAAAGCCGGAAAAAACCGTTACCGTGTATATTCAGGTCAACCGGTGTCAGCTGTTATATAATCCGGTATTGACAGGCGATGCCCCTTCCAGGTCAGCGGCTTTCACCAGGACAGAACGTTTCAATTCATCTGCGGGCACAGGTTTGCAGAAAAAATACCCCTGATAATGTCGTGCCTTCAGGTGTTGAATAAAAGCCAATTGCTCCTGTGTTTCCACACCTTCTGCCACAACATCCAGATTCAGGCTGTCAGCCAGGGCAATTATTGCCCGGGTAATGGCAATGTCCTGATCGTCAGTTGGAATACCGGAAACAAAAGACCGATCGATTTTCAGGGTATCTATAGGAAAACTTTTGAGCTTGGAGAGATTGGAATAACCAGTACCAAAATCGTCGATGGATATCCTGACACCAATATTGTGTAGATCCGTCAAGATCATATTGGCCCGCTCGGGATTGTGCATAATGGCACTCTCGGTAATTTCCAATTCCAGACAACCTTGTGCCAGACCGGTTTCGCCGAGGACTGCTTTCACCACATCAGGAAAATTTTTGTGATTCAGTTGATACGCAGATACATTGACTGCCAGGGATTGTACCGCGCCAAACCCCTGATCGTGCCAGGATTTTATTTGTTGGCAGGCTTCGCGCAGCACCCACTCACCCAGCGGTACAATCAGGCCTGCATCTTCGGCGATAGGAATAAATTCGTCGGGGCGCACCATACCGAGTTCATCATCGTACCACCGCAGCAGAGCCTCGGCGCCTGAAACGGAGTTATCCGCCACCTTGACAATTGGCTGATAAACAAGTGTTAACGCCGACTTGTCCAGCGCCTTGGTCAGATTGCGGACAATGATACTTCTCCGCTCCATGACAACTTGCATCCCGGGCTCAAAAACCTGGTAATTGTTTTTGCCAATGTCCTTGGCGTAGTACATGGCAGCATCCGCGTGCATCATTAACTCATGGATACCCTTGCCATGACGCGGGTAAATACTGATGCCGATACTTGCCGTTATACGAACCTCATTGCCATCGATATTAAATGCCGTCGACACCGTGTTGCTGATTCGTTTTGCCGCAGATTTTACCGCGTCAGCTTTGTTGCTCTCGCTCAACACCACCATGAATTCGTCACCGCCTACCCTGGCAACAGTGTCCATTTCCCGCAAAGTCTCTTGCAATCGCCTGGCGACTTGCCCGATCAAGGCATCACCACCATGATGCCCGAGGGTGTCGTTGACACTTTTGAAACGATCCAGGTCGATAAAGAACAAGGCAAACTCCAGATTTTCCCGATTTGCCCTGGCCATTATTTGTTGAATACGGTCTTCCAGCAACAAGCGGTTGGGCAGCCGGGTAAGCTGGTCGTGAAACATCAGGGATTGCAGCTCCTGGTTGGCTACCTGCAAGGATTCCCTGAGATCGTCCTTTGCATCGCCCTGACGGGCATCATAGGAAGAAAAAAGCAGGGTGGCCACCATCACAGCAAGTGAAATCAGCGCCACAAGCCCCGCCAGGTAAAGAGGGGATGGAGCAATGGCAATACCGCGAGCCCCAGGAACAAATTGTGTGGCAGCCATGGCCGAGTAATCCATGCTAACAATGGCGATCCCCATTCCCGCAGCAACCACCGGACGCAGCCAACGTACCGGGCGCTTGCGGGAAGAATAGCCTTGAAGGCTGAATCGGAAAGTCACCCACAGGACAAAGGTGGCGACAAGTACGGCTGCCAGTGTTGAAAAAATTGACAACAAGGCATCGTGGCGAATGGCCGGTTCTATTTTGATTGCAGCCATGCCGGTAAAGTGCATGGCACTAAGGCAGGCGCCCATCATTACACCGCCAGCCACCAGGCGGAGACCGGTCAATTTACTGTTCTGGATAAGCGCCAGAGCCAGTCCGGAGCCAACAATAGAGATCAGTAGAGACAGTGTGACCCAAAATGCATCGTAGCCAAAAGGAACGGGCAGTTGAAAACTGAAGATACTGATAAAATGCCCTCCCCACAGGCCAATACCCAGGGGAAAGGCGCCGCCGACAAGCCAGTAACGCGCGGTCTTGACATTGTGGCAATCTCGAGCCCGCTCTGCCAGATTCAACACTGTCCACGAAACCATAACCGACACAATACAGGACAGGGCAACCAAAACCGGGTTAAAGCTTCCTTCCATAGTTGTTCTCCGTACCTGTTAATTCCGGAGTTTCCATCAGACTGGCCCTGTTTGCAGGGCTCTTTGCATCAATTGACGAGAATAACCGAACCCAGACTATAGCATTTTGTTTAGTTTTCCAATATTTACGGCCTGTTGCGAGGGTTCACAGAATACGACAGAATGGTTGCAGAACATCGGGGAGCTCAAGATGGCGACAATAAGTACAAAGGATCCCAAAAGCACAAGAATACGGCACAAACTGGGATTTATTATTGAACCTAATGTCCTGTTTCCGATTTTTGCAGTTCTCGGCAGTTTCCTGCTCTGGTGGGCGACCCTTAACCTGATCAAGCTGGAACGGACCACCGCCGAGGACGCCGCCAAAGACTCCGTGCAGGAACTGACAGAAACCTACGAAGCGCAGGTGGTGCGGGCACTGCGAGAAATCGATCAGGAGCTGAAGCTGGTGCAATACGCCTACGCACAGCACGGTGGAGAACAGGCCCTGGAAGAGCTGGACGCCCGGGATTTGTTGCCGCCGGCCTTTCTGTTCGCAATCGGCATTTTCGACCCCCAGGGCAAGCTGATTGCCAGCAACCGATCATTTGCATCGGATTTCTCCGAAACAGATCACCTTCAGAAATACGATCATCCTGACCTTGAAATATCTGTTCCCCAACAAAACCCGGAAACCGGAGAGTGGACATTACAGTTCAGCCGCCACCTCAGCGATGAACAGGGCGATAACGCGGGTATCGTGGTTGTTGAGGTGGACGCTACCTTTTTTGTCAGCGGCTATGAAAGCAGCAAACTGGGTAACGAAGGGGTACTGGCGATACTGGGGGCCGATGGCATATACCGGATCCGGCGCGTCGGGGAATCTGTGTCTGCCGGTGACAAAGTGGATTACGCCTCGGTCGTTCCCGAAGAAGGTGTGGAGGCTGTCAGTGTCACTCTCGCGCCTTCCTCCTGGGACCGTGTCCCGCGATACACCGGTGCGCGGGAGCTCTTCAATCTGCCTCTGGCGGTGGTTGTCGGCCTTTCCAGGGCAGAACAACTGTCCACCGCCAATCAGCACGCGAGTACCTATCTGTGGCGTGCAACAGGCATCAATGTAGCTTTATTACTGGTTTTGGGGTTGTTGTGGCGCCTCAGTCACGCCCTGGCCAGGAGCCGCCACCGTGAAACGGAAGCTCGCATTGCCCACGCCAAACAAGTTGAATATCTGGCGTACCACGACAGCCTGACGGGTCTGCCCAATCGCAGTTTGTTCAGCAAATTGCTGGAGCAGAGCATCAGCCAGGCGCAACGCTACGACCGAAAACTGGCGGTGTTGTTTCTGGATCTGGATCACTTCAAACACATCAATGACACCCTCGGGCACGAAGTGGGTGATCAGTTGTTGCAGGAGGTGTCGGATCGTCTGAAAAGCTGCCTGCGCGAAAGCGATACGGTAGCCCGGTTGGGTGGCGACGAGTTCGTGGTAGTACTGCCAGAGTTGACGGAGGAGAGCTACACATCCACCGTGGCCCGCAAGATGATTGCAGCCCTTGCCAGGCCCTTTATTCTGCTCGACCAGGAATTCCGGGTAACTGCCAGCATTGGCATCAGTGTTTTCCCCCAAGACGGTCAGGACGAACAGACACTGACCAAAAATGCGGATGTGGCGATGTACCAGGCCAAGGAAGATGGCAAAAACAACTTCCAGTACTACTCCGAAAAATTGCACAGCGCGTCTCTTCAGCGCCTCACTCTGGAAACCAGCTTGCGCCACGCGCTGGAGCGGCAGGAATTCCAGTTACACTATCAGGCAAAGCGGGATGTGCGCACAGGCCGCATTACCGGTATGGAGGCGTTACTGCGCTGGCAACACCCGGACCTCGGCATGGTGCCGCCCATGCAGTTTATTCCGCTGGCAGAAGAAACCGGCTTGATCCTGCCCATTGGCAAATGGGTGCTGAAAACAGCCTGCGAACAAAATATGGCCTGGCAGAAGCAGGGGCTCCCCTTGCTAAGCATGGCGGTCAACCTGTCCGCACAGCAATTTTTTGACAGTAACCTGCCAGAATACATTGGCGCTGTGCTAAAGGAAACCGGCATGGAACCGGGCCTGCTGGAACTGGAAATCACGGAAAGCTTGCTGATGCGGGACGTAGAAAGGGCACTCAAGGTGCTCAACCGGTTGAAGGAAACCGGTGTTCACATTGCCATTGACGATTTTGGTGTGGGTTATTCCTCTCTGGCCATGCTCAAGCAATTTCCTCTGGACGCCATTAAAATCGACCGAACATTTATCCGGGATGTAACCCAGTTTGCCGAGGACCGTGCTTTGACAGAGGCGATAGTCGCCATGGGCCGCACTCTCAGCCTGACGGTGGTGGCGCAAGGGGTCGAAACACGTGAACAAGCCGATTTTTTGCGGGACAACGCCTGCGATGAGGTACAGGGCTTTTATTTTAACAAGCCGGTGCCGGCAGATGAGTTTGCCGCGCTGCTGCAGCAAAACCAGGGGGAGTCCGGCACAGTTTCACCGGTGCAATCCTGAAGGCGCCATAAAAACCGGCTTGCCACTGTCATGAGCGTACAGAAACACGGTGTCGCCCCCTCCAAACTGGCTACAGGTTTCAGTCCCGACCGTTTACCAGTGTCAGAATACAAAATCCAAAACTACGCTGAAGACTTCAGCGGTATTGCCAGACCGGAAACCCGGCTGAAGATTGATAAAGCCCCCAGAAGTCCCAGAGTCGGTGCTGACCCGGTTATATTGCAGTTTCAATGCGACGTTTTCCATAACGTCCCAGCGTATTCCCGCAGATACACTGTGCTGGGCAACAGCACTGTTGTCACTGATTACCGCGAGACCGTAGTTCAGAGCCCCTGCTGCTTGCGCCAGGGGTAGAGGCAAGCCCTCCGTGGGAATTTCCAGAGGAGACAGGTCCTCGGATCTGACGCGCGCAAAAATCAAATAAGGTGTAAAGTCACCCAGCCGATAAGCGCCGGTAATGTGCCAGGCCGTAAAGTCGGGAGTGAGTGTCGGTTCCTTCGTGGTCGACTGTGCCCACTCCGCCATCAGCAACCAGTTACCCGGATCATGACTGATGCCCACTGTAGAGATTTGGTAAGGGGTTTCCCGCATATGGCGCCGATCCACGATTGACAGCGCCTGCTCCCCCGCCGGGCCGGGAACCAGATTGCCAAAATCAGCGAAGCCGTCAAAGAGCGCATCCAATGCAGGGTGTTCGAAGTCCAGGTCGAAAGAGGTAAAGCCCAGTCGAAAGGTGGTTGACCCCCACTCCAGGCTATTGTGAATATCCAGATAGCGATCAACCTTAAATTCGCCGCCGTAGCGAATCTTTTTGGTTGTTCTGCCAAAAGACACTTGCAGGGTGTCCAGGAGATCACCAAACTGAAACTGGTAACTGGCATCAATACCGTCTTTATTGGTTACAGGCAGAAGGAAGTAAAGCTCTGCGGGAGGGCGAATCCAGGTGTTGGCGTACCCCACCAGGCTCACCTCGGAAAATAAAAAAGTCGATGTCACGGTACGGCCAACCCTCAGGCTAAAGTCCGGCGTTACCTGGTATGCCAGATTGGCCCACTCGATATCCGGCGTGTAAGTACCGTCAATATTGTATTGGGTGACAACCTGTACAACCCCCTTGAATCGATCACTGAATCTGCCATCCAGTTGCAATCCAAGCTTGCTGTCCACGGTTGCCGGCCATGAACGTGAAAAACCGGCGCCCTTGGGTTGAAAATAAGAACCAGTAAAATCTCCGTGATTCTCGCTGGAGTGGGTAACCCCAAGAGTGCCAAAACCATTGACAGAAAACCTCGGTGAGTCCGAAGTGCGATCTTCGGCACTGGCCGCAGGCAGTGAGAATATCATCAGAATAACAATAACTGCTCTGAAAGCCTGAATGCTGCCCTGTATTTTTTGCTGTTGCGTCGCCATACAATATACCGCCCCCTGACTTTGACATTTATTCTACAGATAATATTTTTACCGTTTCATCCGCCATGCTTCGCTCGATATACCCGATAGCGCTCGGGTTATCGGACACCCACTGTTTGACTGCATTACCATCATCAAGTGTTTTTGGCGGTTGACCACGACCGGTAAATATCATTTTTGACCAGTAGGCTTTTATTTGTGCTGCGGATTTGCCGGTAAATTCACTGTAAAACCGGTCCCGCACCCTGGAACTCTCCACCTGGTCTACGGGCGCCGCCGGACTGCCATCAGGGAAGCGGAGGTTTTTCCCGAGGAAAATATTGACTAGCTCGTATTTGCCAAGAGAATCCACAGGATTATCCGGAGACACCACTGGTACGACATCGTCCGCTGTCGTCAACGTACTCAATCCCAGGAGTAACCCGAAAAGGGGAAATCTGATTTTTTTCATCAAGTGCATTTCTCGTTCCCTCAGAAAACAAAGTCGATGGAAGCACTGAGCAAATTGACATGTCCGTCCGGCTCAAACCCGGGCTGAGGAATTTCCAGTTGCCCCACAGAGGCTTCCAGAGTATTTATAACGCTCTTGAAATGCAAATGGTAGCGTACATCCAGGCCGTCGTTGTGAAAGACAGGCACAAGGTTGTACATTTCGTTGGGAGGCCTTACTCAGGGATGGGAATAACCGAGTGTGCGGGTATCTGCAAACAGGTAGGCAGGTTGTGGACTTCCCCCATACCGGTGGACACTCACCACTAATACCGTGTCGGGGTAAAACCACATCGACGAATTACCATCGGACAATACGAGTGCGCAATTTACCGTTACTGATCAAAAGCAACCCGTCAAAAACTCATCTTGATCCGCGATGGCACTGCACAGGTTTGCGAGGACAATATCGGCAACGAAGTTGATGTCCACCTGATCATCAATCTGGAAACGCTGGGTAAAATCTGGTTCGGGGATCTGGATCTGTCAGTGGCGATAGAACAAGGGCTTTTGAAAGCTGTTGGCGCGCCGGTCTATGTTAATCGTCTTTCTCGCTGGCTGGGCACCAGTCAGTTTTCTTCCGTAGAAAGGTCAGGTAAGAATTTATTTGCATGACAATTCCTGACATTGGGTCGAATGAAATTTCTGAGCCAAAAAATTGGCGGAAAGTTCATCTGAACCCATTTATACGGTAGTTTATCGGAACCCATTGATAACCCTTTTGCCAGGATCTTACGTTGCCGATACCCGGAAAAGACAAGTGACTGCCAGCAACCCAATAATCTTTATCAGTTGCCATATTAAAAATACGGAGCCTTTGTTTTACCGCTGCCTCGGGGTCAACGTTAAAAGCTTTGCCGAGCGATGGATTAGCGAACTGGATTGCCCCCATAAGCACTATGTCGCCCATGACGATCAGGGTTTGCCCCTTGCTTTCAACAATATATGACGTGTGGCCGGGCGTGTGGCCATAAGTAGCCAGGGATCGAATACCTGGTGTGAGTTCCATGTCACGATCGAAAGTCAGAAACTTCCCCGCCTGTATGTAAGGCCTGAATAAATCTTGTGTGAACTGTAGCCACGCCTTTACCTCCTGATTATTATTTGACTTTGCAAGTACGTCCGCACTTTTTTCAGGATCGAGAAAGATATCTATTTCATTCTTCGAGGCACGAACTATTGCATTGGGAAATGCGGGTTTAGCCCCAAGTGTTAAACCACCAATATGATCCTGCCCTCGATGGGTGATATAAACTTCGTCCACCTGCTCTGGCTGATAGCCAGCGGCCCGAAGATTCGTCAATAAACGACCTGCCCCATGAAAAAACGGGGAATCGTCCAGCTTTCCACCTGTACCTGTATCAATCAGAACCAATTTATCGCCGGTATTAATGAGAAATGCGTTATAGGACATACCAACCGGATCATGCAGTGCCGATGCCGACAAACCATCCCTGATTTGCTGCGCTGTGGCGTCAGGCAGTAGCTGTGCCGTTGCGTAGTCAATAACGCCATCATTCAATGCTGTGACTTCAAAATCACCCAGCATCATTCGATAGAAACCCGGTGCCTGTGTCTTAACCATGGGCGCTGCGGCTTGCACTGACGCAATCAAACCTGTCAAAACCGCAAAGCAGGCCGCCAACCTTAAAGAAATCCCTGTATTGGTCATTTCAAATCTCTCCAAAAATTCGAGTTTGCCGAGGTAATATTGGCGTCATTTGACAATACATTACTATCTGAAAACTTTATCAAAAAAGGAATTTATATAATTATTCTTTTGCCTGTTCACCTCTGCCCCTGACACTTTACCCAGCACCCCAAACCATCTCAACACAGGCAATACAATTGATGCGTCGTGAAAATTGGCATGATTTGCACCTGCTACCCAATGTTCTTCAAACGCGGCGAGTGATGACGTTTTTAAAAAATCATTACCACCCAAATTATGTTCGCTATACAACATCAAATACGGCACTTTAACCGGGTCGAGAATATGGTCGCCATAGATTCCACCATCCATATTAGCTGCCGCCAGACAACGATTATCCGATTTGCAAAATTGAGTCGCCACCGCACCGCCAAGTGACAACCCCAAAGCTGCCACCCCGGCAATGCTGACAACCCCCTCGTTTGTGTAGCCGGGAATTTTAGTCAGAACTGCATCAATATTATCCAGCACGAACGACGCATCAGCACTGCGTCGTCTCACAATGGTCGGCATACCGGTGCTTTGCTGATATAACTGCAGCGAAATTTGCGAACGCTCTTGCCTTGTCAATTTTCCAGCCAACTTTTCAAATAGTGCCTGATCCCTGGCTTTTTCTTCTTCTGTAATATTTTTTTGTATGTCGGCGTACTCAGCGCTTTGCTCCACATGGCGCACACCTGCCACAATGTATCCGTTACTTGCCAAATGCTCCATCAACAGCGTATTTTCGCCGGCAATTGAAATAACGCCATGATGGTAAAGTATTAACGGGCAAGGCACAGTAGTGCGCAGCGGAGCATTTTCCAGGGAGTGTGTCTTTACGTTTTTCAAGTAACTGGAAAGCAACCTGACCACTGCCGGAAAAGCATTGGTATTGTAAAACTCACTCCACAAGGTATCTCGAGTATATTTTTTTTGATCTGTCTTTTTATCTGAGGGATACCAGACTTTTATGGCAAGTGTTCTGACCGGATTTAAAGAATTACCCTGACCACCCGAAATCGGCCGTTCAAGTCGAGTAGAAATTGTACCCACCCCCCACGGGCCGTCCGGTGCAGGCAACGTTCGCACAGGCAATCCGGTTGCCAGAGCAACGGTCAACAAAAGACATATCATTGCTACCGACAGGCCAATCACTTTTGTTAAGCCAACCGGATGAATTTCAAAAATAGCCATGATCAGTATGGACAAGGCAACCAGCCAGGCGGGTATCATTTGCCAGCGAAAGTGACTGCTGGCAAGTTGCACAGCCACAATAACGGCAATAATGACAAAAAGTATTGCACTAACTGTCACCGAACCGTTGCCAAGATAACGGTGCAATACGACAAGAAATATGGCAAACGTGACACTTGCCTCGGCTACTGTCATCGACTCAGTCTCCAAATATGGATCAACAAAGGGCAACCGTCATAATTTTTTACCGGTTGCAGCAAGATACCCACACACAAAATCAGCGAGTTCAGACGCAAACGCTTTTTCATCAGCAGGAATTTTCCAGGTTAACGTGGTATCGGTATGCAAAAGGCGGCCAACAAACATCATGTTATAAAAATACGTTGCCATACCCGCCAGTTTGGCAAGATCATCGTGATTGAGGTCAACCAACCAGGTTTGCAGCATACTTCGGAATCCGGTTAACGCCTGCTCGGCCATAGCGTTCCATTTGTCACCCAGCAAGTCCGGACGTAAACGGGAATAAAGATATGCCGGGCGCATGACATGCCCTAACGTCTCGACCTGCCGCCACGCAGAAATACCCACCATGATCAGGGCTTCCCTTAACGACGACGCCTTGCTCAAATCTGTAGCTCCGTGGGCGGACTGCCCCCACTCCCGTACACGCTTCAGATAGAGTTCAAGCAGAATGGACACTGCCGCGTCCCGGTTCCTGAAGCGCTGATAGATGGATGCCGTGGATACGCCTGCACGCAAAGCAATATCCGCAATGCTGATGTCTTCAAAATCTTTTTCCGTCAATAAACTGTCCAGCGCATCTATCAGCTTGTCGCGCGTCTGTTGAGACCGTTTCTGAACCGCAGGCTTTGCTCCAGCTTTCATCAGGCACCCGCCATCATATAAATGTGAATTACATTTATATTTTGAATGGCGATATCTGTCAAGTTTCGAGCGCCATTTACTGGCCCCGAATGTTTCGGTATAGTGTTTTGCGTTAGAACTTACGTAAATTTAGACAATCTTATGAAAACCCTGGAAGATCTTGGCGAACTGGTGCTTGGCACTCGCCTCAAGCGCCTTAGCGATCAGCTTTACAGTGATGTAGACGCGGTTTACAAAGAGCTGGACATCGCGTTGCCGGCCAATTGTTGTGCCTTGCTGGCGTTGCTTCACAACAATGGCCTAATGGGTGTCACCGAACTGGCTGCTGCCCTGGGACAAACCCATTCAGCCGTTAGCCAGACCAGTAAAAAATTTGTGCTCATTGAAGGTGGCTACGGGCATTGCGGACCCCTCTGACAGCCGCCGTCGACTGCTGGAAATAATTGGCGTGAATGTGAGAAAGGAATTTTAATGCACCCTACGTTTATCTGTTCGCGATATTAGTAAATCAAGATCACTCCAGGTGTCTGATTGACGCCCGGAGTAAAATTTTCTGGAAGGCATGAGTTTCATTGTATGAGAAAATCAACGTTCGTTTTATTATTTTTTTTATTTAATTCGTTTTTATCTACTGTCTCCGCTCAAATTGAGCAGAATGTGTTGAGTGAGGTAACATCTACCATAGAGACCAGAGACGTTCCGAATATGGATGAACAGGACGTAAAGGCATTCTTCGATGGCTTAATCACCGGGCAACTTGAAGCATTGAATATTGTCGGAGCCACTCTCGCCGTAGTGAAAGACGGGGAACTGCTGTATGCGCAGGGTTACGGCTACGCTGACCTGGAGAACAAGATCCCGGTAGACGCAGACAGGACTTTGTTTCGTATTGGATCTGCAGCGAAGTTATTTACCTACACGGCCATCATGCAACTGGTTGAACAGGGTATGCTGGACCTCAATGCGGATGTAAATCAATACCTGACAAAATTCAAGATCCCGGACACATACCCCGAACCTGTCCGCGTTCGTCATCTGTTAACACACACAGCCGGCTTTGAGGACTCCTTTATAGGCATATTCGATTTTACACCGGAACATCTGATCCCGATGGGGGACTTTCTGGCAAAGACTTTCCCAAAACGGGTACGTCCGCCTGGAGAGTATTCCGCTTATTCTAATTATTCGGTTGCCCTGGCCGGGTATATAGTGGAAATCGTGTCGGGGATGCCGTTTGATGATTATATTGATGAGCATATATTTAAACCGCTGGGAATGCATCATTCCACATTTAGAGAACCTGTCCCCGAAAGGTTGCTAAAAGATGTGTCCAAGGGCTATAGCCACCAGATGTTGAATGATAGTTTTAAACAGGAGAACTTTGAATATATCCACAAAATAGCGCCTGCAGGTGGCGCCTCGAATACCGCAACGGATATGGCAAATTTTATGATCGCCCATCTGCAATATGGCCGGTTCGGTGATATTCGTATTTTACAGGAATCAACTGCAAAAAAGATGCATAGCGCGTTGTATAGTAAACACCCCAAAATCGGCGCCATGGCCCATGGTTTTTATCAGATGAGATACAACGGCGTTAATATGATCGGACATGGTGGTGATACGAACTTCTTCCATTCGAATTTGGTTCTATTGCCTGAATATAATATCGGCGTCTTTATGTCTTTTAATACTGCCGATTCGGCCGCCATAAGAGAAACCACGATGATGGCGTTTCTTGACCGTTATTTTCCCGCCACTGCCCCTCCATCACCAGCACCAGCGGGGGACTTCGCCGCCAGGGCTGAACGATATGTCGGTAACTATGCCGACCTGCGCCGGTCGGAGACGACGTTTACCAAAGCGATGGGATTACTTGACGGCATCAGCGTTCGAGCCGGAAAGGATGACACCCTTCAGATAAAGATGGGGATAATGCCGGGAACTCTGTCCTATGCCGAGATTGGGCCAGATGTTTTTCAGCTTGTTTCCCCTTCGCATCGGCTGTCACTTTTAGCAAATACCATTGCTTTCGGCACTGACGACAAAGGCGATATCAATGCGTTGTTTTTGGCGCCTTTTATGCATGCGGTAAAACTCGATTGGTTCGAGTCGCCGGCCTTGCATAAGTTATTGTTACGAGTCTTTACGTTCATTTTCATTTTTATGCTAATCAGCGCATTCAGACAACGTAAGAATGTCTTGCCTTCGGCGCCGGCAAGCAAAATTTTTCCGCGTCTGTTGTGTGTGACAAGTGTTTTAAATATCTTTTTCCCCAGTCTGTTTCTTGTCGCGTTCGCTGTCAATATGGGCACAATGTTTTCATCCCATGAACTAACTTTTGTATTGATCCCTATCACGTTAACCATCCCGTTAGTATCGCTGGGTCTGACATTGGCATTGATAGTCTTTGCAATAAAGTCCTGGCGAGATAGTGAATGGAGCCGTAAACGCAGGCTGTTTTACAGTGTGGTGACGGGTGCTTCTGCGGTTAATCTCCTGATACTGAATTTTTGGAATCTGATCGGTTATCACTACTAATTAAAAATACGTTTCTATATGGAGATAAGGAGGTTCCTATTGTTAACGGCGAAATGAGCAGAAAATATTTTTATATAAAAACAATTGCAGGTTTATTACTTACTCATAACAGCCATAAAAATCCTATGAAGATATTTTCTAAATACATAAGTTTGACTTTAATAATTTTTATCTGCTCGACGAATTATGTTCAGTTTGTTAATGCTGCCGAGCAAACAGTACACCTTGTCGGACATTACGACACCATCATTCGATGGCGGTGCGGTGTATGACGGCAGCGGCGGCGCGGTCATTGCCGCCGACGTTGGCAGGTTGTAAGTCCCTTAGCCTTATGCATGTCTCCATTTGTCGCTCCATTCACCGTCATTACATCAGCCAGGCGCACTTTCCCGTGTTCAGGGGACCGAACCAGCACAACGATCGCGAAAATCTCAAGGCCCAGTTCTATATCGAAGTACATTACACGGAGGATCTCGGTGTCGAGCAGGTGGCAAAGCGTGTGAATATGAGCAGGCGCAACTTGGTGCGCCGCTTCAAACAGGCCACCCACCATACGCCGCTGGAATACATCCAGCGGGTCAAGATCAAGGTGGCCAGGAAGGCAATGCAAAACAGCCTCACTCAATCCCCTATGGCATCGGTTACTGGACAATAGGTTGCCTTAAAGCTCCGCAAGTTTGTCAGATCCTGATACCATTGCTGAATGGCAGGATAGGCATCCAACGGATAGCGCGCTTGTTCGAGATCAGAGAGGCTGGTGGCGGCAGCGATGTCGGCCAGGGTAATCTGCTCGCCGGCCAGATGCGATTGCTTTTCAAGTGCGGTATTCATGACCGGCAGGATTTGAGACAACCAACCTTTCGCTTCCTCGATTTTCTGCGGATCTCCCCGTTCGCCGAAAACCAATGTATGCAAAAAGACTTTGCCCACCTCGATGCCCAATCGGGTATGTACCCAGTCCAGCCAGGCATCGACTCTCGCCCGCGCCTCGAGCGCCTTCGGGTACCAGGTTTCCTGACCGTATTTATCGGCAAGGTACCGCATAATGGTATGAGACTCGTTCAACACAAACCCGCCGTCGTCGATCACCGGCACCTTGCCGTTGGGGTTCAGGGCAAGAACCTCGGGCCGGTGTTGTTCACCGTCCATCAGGTTGACCGACTTATAGGTGTAATCGATCCCTGCTTCGTCACAAAAAATTCGTACCCGGCGCGTGTGGCAAGAGAGAGGTGAGCCGTAAAGAATCATCGCATTTGTTCCTTTCGTTCAGAGTGAATAGTAGGTGTTCTCTAAACGAACGAGCCGATTGCGAATCGACATCGGAAACACATTTTTTTATGTGCCCTGCCTTTTCTCCGAACAGGTTCGTTGCAGTCGCCGCTCCAGCAGTCGTCGTTCGGGCTCGGTACAGCGTCGGGTCAGTGCCTGTTCGTAATAGAGGCTTGCCTGATTCCATCGGCCCATTTGTTCGTTGAGACGGCCCAGCACGGCGAAAACCAGATGATAGTTACCGAGCACGGCCTCCTGCGAGAGTTTCTCGATCTCGTCGATCGCAGTGGCGGGACCTAGCAGCTGGGAACGCGCGACGGCGCGATGAAACGCCAACAATGGTGATGGCCGCAACCGATACAAAGCGTCGTAGAGTTCGACGATCTCTTCAAAGTCCGTTTCCTCGAACGAGGGTGCCCGGGCGTGACAAGCAGCGATTCCCGCTTCCAGATGGTAAGTGGAGATTGCGTCGCCGCCAGCGCTTTGCTCCAGGTGAAGGAAGGCACGGTTGACCAGGGCGTGATCCCAGCGCGCGCGATCCTGGTCGGCCAGTGTCACCAACTCGCCGTTTTTGTCCAGGCGCGCCGGGAAACGGGCAGCGTGGAAGAACATCAGGGCCATTAACGCGTGGCAGGCAGGCAAGCCGGTCTCCGGACGGGAAACAACGAGTTGACAAAGGCGCATGGCTTCCCGGGCGACCTCCAGCCGCACCAGGTCGGTGCCCGAGTGGGCAAGATAACCCTCATTGAACCACAGATAGAGGACACTCAAGAGCGAGTCGATACGCTCCGCAAGTGCCGGACCCGCCGGTACTTCAAAGGCGATGCGCGCCTTGCGGATTTGACGCTTCGCCCTGACGACCCGCTGTGCGATGGCGGCCGGTTTCGCCAACAGGGCGGCGGCAATTTCATTGACACTGAACCCGGCAACCGTACTTAGCGCCAGAGGTCCACGCGCGTTCGCCGGGATCCGCGGGTCGCAGCAAAGTAATAGCAACCCGAGCACATCGTCCGCGACTTCCCCACGCAGGACAGTGGAATCCTCCTCCGCCATCCAATTCCATTCGTGCAGCAATCGAGCCGAGATCCGGTCACCCAACGCCCTGTGCCGAAGCGCATCAATTGCCCGGTGTTTCGCCGTCTCGACCAACCAGGCTGAGGGATTGGCGGGAATGCCCGTGTAAGGCCAGGTTTCCAGTGCCCGCAGCAGCGAGTCCTGTACCACTTCTTCGACCAGATCAATCTGTTCCGGTCCGAAGATCCGCGTCAAGGTCGCGGTCATCATCCCCGCCCGGTGGCGAAAAAGGTGATCGACCAGCTCACCGACGCGAGCCGGGGTCGGTTCATTCAAACTCCACCTCGCGAATCTCGAGTGTGCCGTACTCGAAATGGGGTGTATCCCGCGCCAACTCGACCGCATGATCGTAATTGTCCGCTTCGATGAGGAAGTATCCGGCAAGCAACTCCTTGCCTTCAATATAGGGGCCATCCACAACCTGAAGCTCGCCGTCGACCCGGCGCAGGGTGCGAGCGCTGGAATGCAGCTTCCTGCCCTCGATATAGCGATTCTGGGCTTCGAGGCGCCGACGCCAATCGGTGTACTTTTGGATAATCCGCTGCATCTCCTCGGGACTTACATCGCGATGCGCCAATGAGGGCTGCTGCATGAGGAACATGTATTTGGGCATGGAATGAACTCCTTTTGGTTGATTGTCTCTCTATAGACGGATGACGCTCACTCAAATCGACAAGTGTCAGTTGCTCGCGATATAAATACAGTATACCGGCGAATACTCCCAAGACACTCTAGGGGCTGTTGATCTTTCCCATTTCTAACGATTCATTCCGTCTTGCATTCGGTCCAGCTCAACGTTTGGGTACGGACATCATCGGCAGGATTTATCGCTCTATGACGATTTTCCCGGTTATCTCGGCCGTTATGGTGGGTGCCGCGGAAAGTGCCTTATTATGGTGCTCCCGGATTTTTGCCGCTGACAGATGAGCTTTTTCATGAGTCGTATGCGCATCCGCTACCATCTGCATGGTGTAGCCCAATCCGGTGGCAATATAAGTGCTGAACATCACGCTGGCCACTCCGCGAATTGCGGTGCGCAACCGCCGATATGATCCCAGGGCGCCTTGGAGTCGACAAAGATATGCTCGCCGATTTCAATGCCGGGGTCGCCGTTGAAGGTGCCAAGGGTGATGCCCATGACCTGCCCCTTATAAAGCCCGCACAGAGTCGATCCGCAGGTGCCGCAAAAACCAATCCCCCAGCCCTCTTGGGAGGTGTATTGCCGTAACTGGTCCTCCCCGGACACCCAGCGAAACGACTCGGGCGACGACAGTTCGGCGAAGGTGGACGAAGCGCCGCTGAACGCCTTGCGGCAGCGGGAGCAGTGACAAGCCCGGGCCCGGCTCAGTGGCGCGTTGATTTCGTAGCGGAGGACTCTGCAAAAACATTCTCCCGTAAGCATAGGGATCTTCCTCTTTTCATGACTTAAAAGGTTAGTGAACAGTACCGGCCCGGCGACGGCGTGCTTTACCGATAACACGTTCGTCGAGCTGCGGGCACCGGTTGAAGTCGGCGAACCCTTTCAGTTCGTCGCGTAGCGCGGAAAGGAACCGATCCCGGTCAAGTGGACCCGCTTCCAGGTGCAGGCTCAACACCTCGAGGCGCTACTCAGCCCAATGCGCCTACTTTATCAAGAAGCTCTAATTTCGGCATGGATGAACTGCTGGAAACTGTGAATAATTCCATCCAGAAAGGCAGACGCCGCCAGACAACATCCTGATGGCTTGATTACCCTTTTCCGGTAACCTCGATCTCAAGACTGATCGAATCACCCTCAATATCGAACTCAAGCGGGAGTCGCTCGACAGATGCCTGGGCATCCACCGCCAGTGTTTCCTTCATGATGTAATCCCGGTGCTGCTCGAAGGCGTCCTTGAGAGAGCCTTCGGCATTGACCTTCAACCTGATCCTGTCGCTGACATTGAATCCGAGATCCTTGCGGGACTTCTGGATCCTGTTGACGACCTCCCGGGCGAGTCCTTCCTTCACAAGGGCGTCATCGAGCGTGCAGTCCATGTCGATGGATACATACCTATCCGAGACGGCGTTTGTACCTTCCCTTGCTTCCCGGAAGACCAGGATTTCTTCGGCACTGAACTGTTCTCCATCTATCTCCATCTGTCCCTCGTCCTGGAAGGCGTCAATGGTCTCTGAATCCAGCGCCTCGATCTTCGCCTTGAAATCCTTGAACCGCTTACCGAGACGCTTGCCCAGCACGGGAGAGTTTGGCTTGGAGAACAGGTGAATGTAGTCCTGCTCCTCGGTTGAGTAGTTAATCTCCTTGGCGTTGAGTTCCGCCTTCAGGTAGTCCCCAAGACGAGAAATCTCATCCAGCAGGGCAGTATCACGATGCAACACCGTGATGGCGGCAACCGGGAACCTGGTCTTCAACTTCTCCTGGTTACGCTTCTGTCGACCCAGCAGGATAATGTGCTGCATCCGGGTGACGGCCTGTTCCAGCAAAGGCTTGATGCGATGCTCGCTGGCTTCCGGGTAGGTACAGAGATGAACAGAGGCAGGCAAATCTTCCGGGGCCATTTCCCTCAGCTGCCTGTAGATGGTCTCTGATAGGAAGGGAGCAAATGGCGCCATGGAAATACTGAGTTCCAGGATGGTGGCATAGAGCGTCTGGTAGGCATCAAGCTTGTCCCCGTTCTCGTCTTCCATCCAGAAGCGCGAACGGTTCAGCCGTATATACCAGTTGGTCAGGTCCGCGATGAACTCGAACAGCGCCGGCACCACGTTGTACAGCCGGTAGCCTGCCATTTCCTGCGCGATGTTGGCCTTCAATGACTCAAGCCGAGACAGTATCCACTGATCCATGATGTTGTCCGAATCCTTCCGGGCGGGGTCGGGACGCCAGTTGTCGATCCGGGTGTAGGTGTTAAGGAACCTGAACGCGTTGAGCCACGGCAGCAGGGCACGGCGAACCATGTCCTTGACCCCGCTATCGGCGAACCGCTGTTCCTCCGCCTTTACGAGTCCGGAATTGATGAGGTATAGGCGTAGTGCATCGGCACCATACTCTTCCATCAGCTCATCCGGTGGCGTGTAGTTCTTGAGTCTCTTCGACATTTTCTTGCAGTCTTCGGCCATGACGATGCCGTTCACGATGACGTTCTTGAACGGGTGAGTACCGAAGAGCGCAGTGCCGAGAACGATCAGTGTATAAAACCAGCCACGGGTCTGGTCCAGGCCTTCGGCGATGAATTCCGCAGGGAAACCCCGCTCAAAGAGCGATTCGTTCCCGAATGGATAGTGAAGCTGTGCATAGGGCATCGACCCGGATTCGAACCAGCAATCGAGGACTTCCTCGATCCGGTGGTAGGTCCCGGCTTCGCCTTCCTTCGTAAAGGTCAGCGGGTCTACGTTCTCCCTGTGCAGGTCATCCAGTTCCGGCCTGCCGGTGAGCGCGGCGAGTTCTTCCCTGGAGCCGACGCAGTGCATGTTGCCAGTCTCATCATTGATCCAGATTGGCAGGGGTGTGCCCCAGTAGCGGTTCCTTGAAATTGCCCAGTCGATCGCACCTTCCAGCCAGTTGCCCATGCGGCCGGCCTTGATGTGGCCGGGTACCCAGTTGATTTGCTGGTTGGCGGCAACCAACTGGTCCCGCATCTGCTCGACTTTTACATACCAGGAGTCAATGGTCCTGTAGATGATTGGCGTATCGCTGCGCGGGCAGAAAGGATAGGAGTGCACGATCACATCCTGAATATAGAGCTGATCTTTTTCTTTCAGGTGGCGGATGATGTGCTTGTCCGCTTCCTTGACGTACATGCCGGCGAAGTCGGAGACCTCCTCGCTGAACGCCCCGGTCATGTCTACCGGGCAGACAATCGCATTGATGCCGGCGGCTTTCAGTATCCGGAAGTCGTCCTCACCGAAGGCAGGTGCCTGGTGAACGACGCCGGTACCGCTTTCGGTGGAGACGTAGTCATCCTCAACCACCACGAACGCACCTTCTGATTCGAATTCAGAAAAGTAGGGGAACAGGGGCTCGTACCGCAAGCCGACCAGGTCAGCGCCCTTGAATTCAGAGATAACGTCCAGCGTCTTTGTTTTACTGAGTGCTTCCAGTCTTTCCCTGGCCACGATGATCCTGCGGCCGGATGCTTCATCCAGGGCCTCGACGTAATCAATGTTGTGGCCGACACAAAGTGCGAGATTGGATGGCAGTGTCCAGGGGGTAGTGGTCCAGGCAGCGATGTACCGGTCTTCACCCTTCAGCTTGAAAAGTACCGTGACAGCCGGATCCTGGACTTCCTGGTAGTTCGAGCCCGCCTCGAAATTCGACAGGACGGTGCCCAGGGCAGTGGAGAAAGGTACGACTTTCTCACCACGGTAGATGAGGTCCTTTTCCCAAAGCTGCTTGATGACCCACCAGACAGACTCCATGTACCAGGGTTCCATGGTCTTGTAGTCGTGCTCAAAATCGACCCACCGGCCAATCCGGTTGATCGTTTTCTCCCATTCAGCCGTGTAGCGTTGGACGATGCCACGACATTCATCGTTGTAACCCTTGATGCCGAGCTTTTCCACGGCCTTTGCGGATGACATGCCGAGAGCCTTGTCGATCTCCTGCTCTATGGGCAGTCCGTGGCAGTCCCAGCCGAAGCGGCGCTGCACGTATCGACCTTTCATCGTCCAGTAGCGGGGTACGACATCCTTGATGGTGGACGCAACCAGATGGCCGTGGTGCGGCAGACCGGTGGCAAATGGGGGACCGTCATAAAAGATGTAGGGCGCGAAGTTTTCTGTCTGTTTCAGGGACTGCTGGAATACGCCCTCCTCTTTCCAGTACTCCAGCACACTGTGCTCCGCGTCGACGAAGCTGAATTTCTCGCTGGTTGGGTTGGTTGTCTCAGTCATGTGGTTTTTCCAGTGTCCAGGAACTCATTTATCAAGCAAAAAAAAACCCGCCGTTGGCGGGTTTCTGTTCGTACCATGCACGCATCAACCCACCATTCGCTGCCGAATAATGTCAATTATGATAATGATTGCGCGAGTTTGGATGTTCATAGCGGGCCTAGCATAATCAATTGACCGCGATAATAATAGCCCAAGACAGCAAGACCGAGGACGTTGGCGCCGATTTCGAACTTGCCGTCTCCACAGGAAAACCAGATTCCGGAACTGGGTACCCGTTCGATTTCCATGTGGTCGGCAACCTGCTGCGCGAATTCCCTGCCTGATTCGCTTATCATTGGGAGCGTCCTCTTTTGATGGCTCACCGGATTAGTGGACACTACCGGCCCGGCGACGACGCGCTTTATAGATAACACGTTCGTCGAGCTGCGGGCACTGGTTGAAGTCGGCGAACCGTTGCAGTTCGTCGCGTAACGCGGGAAAGAACCGATCCCGGTCAAGTGGACCCGCTTCCAGATGCAGGCTTAACACCTCGAAACGTCGCTCAGCCCGGTGCGTCTTACAGACGGTTCGACCCACAAATTGATCACCATACAGAATCGGCAGGCAGAAGTAACCGAACACCCGCTTGGACGCGGCGACATAACATTCGATCCGGTAGTCAAAGCCGAACAGTGCACTCAGGCGATCGCGGTGGATGACCGCGTTGTCGAAGGGCGACAGCACCTTCACAGTGTCGTCGATTGCCGGCGCCTGTTCGAGTGCTTTGACGTCCGCATAAGCGGCGGGTCCAGCATCGTTGTCCAGTGCGCATACCGTGCCGGCCTCGATTCGGGCGTGGAGTACGTCGCGCATGGCCTCCCGCAAGGGCTTACCCGTCTTCAGATGCAGTAGTTGTTTCCAAGTGAAGACACCGTGCGCCCTGCATGTGGTGTCGAACAGCCAGGCTGCGTAGTCGCTCAGCGAGGGCTCGCTCAGATCGATGCCCGCCGGCAAGC
>JBNKFQ010000207.1:0-3143 GCA_050289385.1 Porticoccaceae bacterium
TCCCCGCTCCGGGGGCGAGTCACTTTTCTTTGCTGGCACAAAGAAAAGTAACCAAAAGAAAGTGCCTGGCTTCTGAGTGAACTGATAGAGCACTGCCAATGAGCTGACTCCGCTGCCACGGAGAACGGGTGGGCCGCATCATCGCGAGAATCCACAGTACTCAATGCCTGAACCCCGGTAGTCCCGTGAGTCCGTCACTGCCTCGGCAGAACCCCACCGCAAGTGTGCGCCCATGGCGAAGAGTCCGCTGCCATACTGGCAAGGTGGTGAAACAGGAAAAACAAAAAACAAGACAATAAAACAACAAATTAAAAATAACTGAATAGATCCCGGAAGTATCGTAATGTTGTTCATTTAGAGTTATTCGTCATTTCCCCTTCGCGGGGATGACGGGTTCTGTGGTTATTCTTAAGTGAACAGCATCTTTTTATTATTCACCTTCGGTGGGGCTTGTACCGAAATAAATCGCCATGGGCGCACACTAGCGGTGGGGTTCTGCCGAGGCAGTGACGGGTTCTCGGGACTACCGAAGCTTTGGATGAGAGCAGGCTTGATTCTAGAGATGATGCGGCCCACCCGTTCTCCGTGGCAGCGGAGTTAGCTCAGGGGCAGTGACCTCTCTGCTTGTGGAGGAGCCGCCCCTTTTTGTTTGGTTACTTTATTTTTGGGGCCGCAAAAATAAAGTGACTCGCCCCCGGAGCGGGGAACCAACCCGCCGCAGGCGGCACTCCGAAACAAAGGGGCGAAACAGCCCACCGAAAAAAACCACAGTCCTCAACATCAAAATCTATTGGAACGCCCTTGCCACATCCCATAGACTTACAACTTTCAATAAATGTATCGCTTGGCGAGACGTCCGAGAGCGAGTGGATCGGAGATTCTGAATATGTCAAAAATAGAGTTTTCCAAAGAGGAGAAAGAGGTCATTGTCCGCAAAATTCAGCTTTATTTTCGAGAGGAGCTGGATCAGGAGATCGGTCAGTTTGATGCCGAATTTCTTTTGGATTTTATGTCTGAAGAGATTGGCGCTTACTATTACAATCGAGGTTTGTACGATGCCAGGGCGGTATTGGAAAGCAGGATGGAAAGTATTACAGACGCAATCTATGAAATTGAGAAACCCACGCAGTTTATGCGATAGCTCAGGATACTGAAACCAGCGCAGGTTGCTGTCTGTTATCCGGTATTCATAATTGACCAAACGGGTATTCATAGATATGAAAGGAAAGATTCTGAATATTTACGTCGCCGCAGAGAGTGGCGATATTCCGCAACCTTGTTACTCAGGGCATCGAACTCTGGTTGAACGGGATTTCAGTGTCGGGGATATTCGCTTCAGGGGAATAGACCTGCGAACCGTGTGCACATCTCGCCACAACGGTGAACAGCAAGGTTTTACCTCATCTGGTGCATCGCGCCGGTTTAAGGGCTGTCATATTGAACAGTGGAAAGCTTGCCATTGGCGATGAATTTGACGTTGGTGAATAACTGGCCCTGAAATTGGCCTGCATATTGCTAGCTTTTACGGGTAACAGGTTGTACAAACCGCCTGAACCGAATATGGAACATAGCAATGCCAAAGCCAATGTCGATGGATTTTGTTTTACCGCAACCAGCCGCTCCAGGTCCCCGGAATTCTGGCAACGCCTCACAGGGGGTGTCACATCGCCCATCCCCTGCTGAGGGCAGTAACGGCACAAATAAAAATCGGTCGGAGAAAGACGGGGAAGTTGATTTTCGTACCCGTTTAAACGAAGCGCATGATGCAAAGCCGAAGCGCTCTGACACTAAAGTGGACAAGCCTGATAACGGCACGGAAAATAATGAAAACGTTGCCTCTGATAACTCGGAAATAGCTACCGCTCCCGACCAGGTGGCTACCGATACCAAACCTCAGGGCCCGGTTGAGTCTCTGCCCGAAGTAGCAGGGATTGCACCAGCGCCTGAATCCCAACTCACAGAGACGGTTAAACCGGAAGGAGAGTTGCCCGAAACCGAAGTGGTGGACGCGAATATTCCCGAGACACAATTCTCTGATAGCAGCTCGGCAGATTCCGCTTTGCCTGAATTGGAAACACAAGACACTGAGCAGTACGAGACTCAGCAGCAACACACAGTGGTATTCCCCGTTAATGACGCAGCTGACGGTAAAGTTGAGCCGCAAGTAAAACCGGCCACTGCATCAGTAGAGTTGGCCAGAGGAGAAGTTTTGCCGCCGAGTGGCAAACCCTTGCCAGCCCAGGTTGAGGGCGACAAACCTGGGCTCGCAGCAGAAGTCAGCTCGGCACGACACGATCAGACAAGCAAAGCCGGGGGTGAATTGCCGGCCTTGTCGCGTGCCAGGCTTGATATGTCACCAAACGAAGTTGCCATTCGTGAGCATCTGGAATCTGTAACCAGGGCAACCGGTGGTACGGAGGCAGTCGAGCTGCCAGTGGAGGAAGGGAGTGATAACGTAAAGTCCCCTTTATTGGCAGTGAACTCGGCGTCAGTATCGGCCTCGGCTCAGCCAGCGACATCCCCTCTGCCGGATCGACCAGCATTACCCCAAACACAGGCCACGCGACCACCGGAATTTACCTTATCGGTTCCCGCCGGTGAGCCGGGGTGGGAAGCCGACATGAGCAACCGCCTGTTGTGGATGGTAGAGCGGAACACACCTTCTGCGGTGCTGCGGCTGGATCCACCGGAACTGGGTGCTCTGGAGGTGCGAATTTCTACCGAAGGCGACAAGGCGAATGTGACATTTATCGCGCAGCATGGACAGGCCAGGGATGTGCTGGAATCGGCGCTGCCCAAATTGCGTGAGATGCTGGGACAAAATGGCATACAGCTGGCCGACGCCAGGGTGTCACAAGATTCCATGGGCAATCAGCAGGGCAATGATGCATTTGCTGCCGCATCTGAACGGACTGCTGGTAATTCTGTTGCAAATAGCGGTGATGCTTCAGTTGTCGAAATGCCGTTGGTGCGGAGAGAGAGTGGTAGTGGATTGGTGGATTATTATATTTAGTTGGAAGTTGGAAGTTAGAAGTTAGAAGTAAAAACAAAAACAGATTCTCCTGTCCTGCGGAGAATTGCTTGCTAGTCAACCCTTCTTCAATATAGCCGAGCGAAGCGATGGTGCGCGCCGTGGCATATGG
>JBNKFQ010000208.1:0-8988 GCA_050289385.1 Porticoccaceae bacterium
TGCTTTGGGCAATTCCACAAGAGCCGGGCAAATGTTACTGCACGATCCCGTTGTCTCCACTTCACCAGAGGTACGTGGTTTGGCTGATCGGCTGCAAGAATGGACGAGGGATAAATCGCGGTTTAATTCTCCCTGTTGCCGGGCAGGTACAAATTTCCGTTAGCGACAATCGGCTCGGTGGCCCACCGGCGTTGCAATGGTTGGCGCTTTGTTTGAGCACCCGGTTGATCGAGAGCCGAAAAATCCACTTTGCCTGGTGGGCGGGCCTCGGGGGTTGTGACGTAATATATGGGCAGCACCCCAGTGACTTTTTTGTGCAGATAACCTCTGGGGCGATTGGGGTTCGGTATTTTATACGTAGCCCGAATAGTCCGATTAGGTCGTTGCCGGATTGCCAGGGTCTGTTGTGCCGGCAGCAGCCCCAATACGCGCAGTAGAGTCGCAAGCGCCTGGGATTCCGGATTCCTTTCCAACTGCGCCTGCACGCGTTGGTATTGTTCATCAACGTTGGTAATCTTCGCACCTGGCCATTTGCTGTAGTAGGCGTATTTGATCTCCACCAGTTCGGGGGCATCGATGGTCGGGATTGGGCGGTAGACATGCTTGAGAGAAAGCCGTGCAATACCCGCGCTCTCAAGAGCCTTTTTTACCCCTAATGGACGGAGGTGTTCCTTGAAGACGGTCAATTGCTCGATACGGTTGTCTTCCAGATCTTCACCCTGAAGTTCCCGATAGCGTTTTTTGACCTCATCAACGGCTTTTCCAAATGCCTCTTTAGCGGCATTCACTGCTTGAACCAGCTCCAGTGTGCTACGGGAACATCCGATCAGGCCGGGAAAATCAAAAGTACGTCGAGCGTCTATTTGCCCGCTTTCCGCCTCAAACCGAAGGTGATTGATGCCGGCCCAGGCGTATTCATGGTGAGGGTACACCGAATTGAGAGGACCGTGTCGATACCAGGGGTGGCATGACAGCACTTCCGGTAACTGCTGTCCGGCTGGCAGTGTGTGGATGATAGCTGGATAGCCTTTTTCAGCATCTGCGAGAGTGCCGTCACGAAGCGAGTCCAGGGCACCGTGTAGCGCTTCAAATCTGTCGCCCAACAGACGCTGATCTTGATAAGAAATCAATTCCATTGTCGACCATGCATGATAACTGGGTTTATAAACAGTAACATCGCAGCTCCTCCCGTCCAGATGTCCCTAAAATGCTCAAAAAACAAGCATAATTTGGAACGGTATCTCAAGTTTAACCCAAAGTCTGGGAAAGCAAAAGTCAGCACATTGGTATGGGGGTGTATTAGAAAGATACCGTTCCAAAAAATGGGTGGTTTTTACTCAACTCTGATATTTCCAAAGGGCACGGGCACTACATTGGCAATTTCTCAAGATCGTCCAGATGGCTGTTTATACTCTCACCGCACAGGCCAAATTGCTCACCCGGTTGACAGGTAGTCTAAGGGTTCCCAGCCGTTCAGCATAAAGAGTGTCACCAGTCGCGGCACGAGGTAATACTTCCGCGCCTGTAGTTTGTGCCTCCGAGTCCAGTTCTAAACGAGTGTGTCGTTTGGTTCCATTATAAAACCAATACAATGCGCCCCACCGCGAATGAGAATTTTCAGGATTCTCCGTGGCAATCCTAACGTTCATTTTCACCGCGTGCGCCAAGCCGATAGGTGTTGAGAAGTGCGGGTCAGGTTTGAGTCAGATGGAATTGCCCATTGTTTACGTTCCACTGGCAGGTCGAAATCAAGAGGGAAAAATGGAAACTTTTAATAACAACGCGGGCATGTGTTGTCCGATCAGTGAAGGCCGCGTTCCGATTGATCCAGAAGTACCTTCTCACCTATTTCACACCCGACTCGCCGATTGGACACCCGCTGAAAAAAATCAATGGTGGCGCCGTCCATACATCGTTACCCGGCGATTATCGCCACCGTCGCACAAACCCAGAGGCTGGGACGAGGCATATCCGGAAGGTGTTCTGTATACCGTCCTCTGCCTGGATTGCGACGTTTTGGGCCGGGCAACGATCTATGGATTTGATGGAATCCTGGATACTGCCATCGCCATTGCTCGAAAGCCGAGGCGCCAATCACAAACGACAGCCATTGGCTATCAATCCGAATTCAATTGGTTGCGCAGGATTCCAACCTTTCGCAGTGCGTTTGTATCCTTCGATGGTAGGCCATGGGAGACAAAGTAATAACAATGAATTCCATCCAATTGGTAATTACGCGCTGTACCGCATCATTGGTGTGAGAAGGAGAGAACATAATGCTGAATACATGGTCGTCCATCAATGGGCAGTGGTAAATCGTCATTGGCGCCGACTCCGACTGCGTAACTGGGAAACGGAACCAACACCTGCCATTGATATCCACCTGCTCGATCTCCTCCGCCGTGGTGGGATATCGCCCATTCGACGCAATTTCCTCCAGTGCCATCACCTGCAGTAGCCATGTCACTAGGTGTTCCGGATGGAATAGGGATCCTCCGGCAGCCGACTGTGCATAGGGCCTGCGTTGCAATGCCAGGTTCACCGTCATCGTGCCCACCACACGCGCGCCTGTTACCCCATCTACCGCCGAATAATTCCAACCGACAGAGGCCAAGTCCAACGTCATACCCCGCTCCTGTTGCCAAACACGATAGCGGGGATCGGTGTAAATGTTCCAGGATTTGTTTTCTGGCGGCCTGGTTTGCTGCGGATCTCGAAACGAGATGGCCGTATCGGACAGGATCAGAGTCCGGGTAATCGCGTTTCTAAAATCAGCCGCGGCAAATTTTATCTGGCGATTTTGAAAAATCTTCTTCAAGAAGCGCATAAAATAATATATATATTTGAACACAGACATTATTTCCGATGTAAATAGCCAGTTTTATAACTTATTTTTGCCCCTGAAAAAATAGCACTAAAAAGTGCTTTGGCTATAAATTTTAGAAATAAATCAATCCTTTAATTGCACATACAAATCATATATTCTGTGGCACTCTTCACAACAGGAAAATGGAAGGGACAACAAAATACACTGTGTTTGGCATGTTTATGTGCAATGATACAGGATCGTTCCAAATATTATCGAATACCAATTACCAATTCAAAAAAAAATTAAAATTGGGATTATTTCACATGAAATATCTTTCTGCCTTATTAGTAATGCTGATGATTGCCAGCGCCTCCTTTTCGGATTTTTCGGATCTGGATTTGGAGTCGGAGCTGGAGCCGGATGCTCATCTTTTAGTGAATGGAATCGCATTACATGACAAGAGTGGAATCAAGTTCAAGGCCGCACTATTCACGGAGCGGCCAGCATCAAACCCAGCCGAAATCCTACAAATTCGAAGCCGCATGGAAATGCAAGCGGCCAAAAATTTGTCATTGAGACGCCTGAAAAAATACTGGGTTCAGGGGGCTGCCATTAATAATAGTCCCGAGACTTACGAGCAGCAACAGAAAAACGTGTTGCTGTTTACGGGGAGCCTGAAAGACAAGCTATTACCCGGCGACCGGTTGACGATAGACAATCTGCCAAATGGCGAAACTCGCATCTTCGTCAACGGCATTAAACTGGTAACGATTTCAGGTCCAGGTTTCTACCCTCTGCTGCTGAACAGTTGGGTCGGTGCCGTGCCACCCTCATCGGAATTTCGTGATGCCTTGCTGGCAAATGGCGAAGTCAATGAAATGTTGTTGGCGGAATACAACCGCACCGTACCGACAACGACCGCCGTGGAAAGGATAAAAAAATGGAAAACTCCGGCCGTCCCCTCAGCACAGCCCAAATTGATCATACAAGGGCCAGAGCACCCCGACATTGACGACTCGACCACCCCACCGCTTTCCTCCCGCCATAAAAACACTGCGGTGTCTGCCAAATCTTCCCCACCACCAATACCTCAACGCATACAGGTAAGCACCGGCGCCGGGGCCGCGGCGAAAGACCGGTCACCACCATCGCCTTCTAAACAACCTCCGGCCTCGGCCCCCAAACCTGTCTCATCGACACCTATGTCACCTCTACCTCTGAAAAGCAATGCTCTGAAAAGCAATGCAAACACAATTGCTGTAGAGGAAAACGAAATCGAGGAAGAATGGGATGTGGCGGCGTATTACCATTCTATGCACAAAGCGATAGCAAACTATTTCAAAAAGAAATACCCCAATTGGAATAACAGAGGCAAAGTTGTGCTCTCAATGCGGGTTGGTCATAACGGCTCGGTCGAGGAAGTGGAGTTTGTTAAAAAATCCCACTCCTCCAAATTGAACAACGCCGCGGTGCAATCTGTCAAAAGCGCTGGTCCCTACGGAATGATTCCAATGTCTGTCGTCGCGGAAGAGAGATGGTTTACACACGGTATCACGGTACGTTGAAAACCATCGGAAAGATAGACAGTAGCAGTCAAGGCTATCGTGACCCGGGAGCAATCTCTGGCACCGATTCGGGAATTGTGCGTTCGCATCCAGGAAAAATCCGCGTAAACAGCCCCGGGTAAAACCTTGTCGTCTGGGTTGCGCCCGCCGGCGTCCAAATAGGCTGCATATATCGCTGGCCACCGGCGCTCAAGTGCCGTAAGTTTTCCCTTGATTCGACAACGAAACCATTGATGACGCTGTGGTGGCGGTGCATTACCCGTGTGCCTTTACCACTGCACCACCGTGATCCCATGAACAAAAAACGCCGTCGCTCAGACACGCACAAATTTTACACACCGCAAAGCGATCACCTGCGCGCCGAAGTCAAACGCCTGTTAATCGCCAATGGCAAGACCAAGCAAGAGGCGCGCCGCGCCTGTTGGCAACGCTTGTGGCTACAGTGGGCTGAAAACGGTTACCTGGCAACCACCAGCCTGCTGCGGCGCTTGGTGTATCTGGAACATCAGTGGTTGGCGCAACCGACCACGTTTCTTCCCGACGACGCCGACCTATTGCACCGTTTGCAGCGCACCAATTACATCGCGGCGTTGGCGGGCGGGCAGCTGCACTGGCCCTATTCCGTCACTGCGGTGGCTTTCCCCAGCGAGTATCGTTGCGATGGCGCGACGGTCCAGGGTTGTTTGTTTGCCTACCAGTCACCCCAGGAAATCGAGCAACTGGCCGAGCAGTTTTACGTCCAGTACGGTGATGGGCGGCCGAATCGCACCACGCGCGTGCCTTCGAGCCACCGTGAACTGACTTTTGCCTACCGCAATCCGTTACTCGGGCAGCGGTCAATGATCGTGCAGAGATTGACCCATGAGAAATGGCTGGCGGCGCTGCAGGCGCCCTCGGTATCGGCTTACCGGGTATTGACAGGTTTGGCCGATCCCGTCGACCAGCATACACAGACGAGCATGAACGAGCAGCAGAGCGCCATTCAATGGTCGCTGCTGCACACCTTGTCGGCACTCGTGGTATACGTCAGTAGTGGCACCCATGCCATTGATGAAACCGCCGATAGGCCCCCGGATTGGTGGCCACTCGGAGACAATTCACACCAGGTGCGGGTAGGCGACTACCGTGGCAATGGGAAGTCTCTGTCTGGAATACCCCAGTGTCCCCATTATCGCGTCCTGCACCACCGACGTTTTTATCAGGGCCCGTGGGCACTCTGGCCACCCGATTCACGGCGCATCGCCGTCAACATCGACCCTAAGATTGTGCGCTATCGGTAAGCGGGCGGTATTCAGGACGTTGGACGATCCGATAATCACCCCTCATGCCAGACGTTATAAAGCTCAGCGCATCACGTCATGTGCAGGTCCGGTAGGGACGGTCCCGGTTCCCGTGCGATATCTCGCCCCTCTCGCCAACTTTCCGCGTTTTCTTTCAAATTCGCCGCATGCTGTTCAGACCCGGTATCTGATAACCAATCGGTAGAGCTGCTGATCATCGCTCTGCTGGGGTTCATGTCGTTGGGGAATTTGAAGGTTTGTCCGGGTAAAATCTTGTTGGGGTCGGCAATATCGTTGTACTCGCTGAAGGTGTTAACCATATTGATGATTTGCATATCCGTGGGGGTCTCTCCACCATGAGTGGATTGATAGTGCTCACACATCAATTGCCACAATGTATCACCTCTTTGCACGGTTACTGAGTGACTCTCCGCTGTTGCCGGTGCGGATTCCGTGGCAACTGTTGTGTCGGCATCGGTGGGGTTCGAGTAAGAGAGCGTACCGCTGTCGTCGGCTCCAGGGATGGGGGCGTCGCCACCCAGCAGGTCGTGGGCACTTGGAATGTTCGAAACGTCGAACATAGATGATAAGTTGAAGCCAGCCAAAGCGACTCCTCCAACGATGGCAGCACGTCTGGCCCATTTATTTTCCCACAGGTTGTTCCACGCGGTTTTGGTGTTATGTCCAATACGGTCCAGCAATTCGGGACTCACCCCCTTGTCCGCCAGAAAATCGCGTATTGAGGACACCACTCGATTTGAAAAATCCTGACCGGCCGGTGTGTCGAGCATTTTGCGGCCCAGCGACACGGTGCTGACCACCAGGCCAGCGGGACCGGTACCTAGCGCCACACCCAGGCCTACCAGTGTACCGGATATGGCAAGCGCCAAATTTGGGTTTTTGATACCTTCGCGAAACTTTTCTCGAAACTCGCCCAAGGTTTCACCAAACCATTTCTCCCCTTCCGGGCCGCCAATTTGCTCCGCGTAGGCCAGGCTAAGTCGCATGCGCTCTTTGAAATCATCCGGAATTTGTTTTACATCGTAGCCGGCGTTCAACAGTTCTTGATCGATATCCAAAGCGCGCAAGTAATCGTTAATTTCCTTACAAGCATTAGGGGCCAGATCATCAAGTGGCAGTTGGTTGTTCTGAGTGCTGAAAAGACGTTCAATAAGTCCTTTCAGATCCTCCTCCGTCTCGATTTCCTCCCAGATCCATCGATAGACGGCGTTACGCTCCTCAGTAAATTCTTCGTCCTGCAGGCAGGACAACACCAGCGTGTTGCGCATGTGTCGAGAGACGCTGTCATTTAATTCGCCAACATCTTTGGGATTTAAAACATCATTGAGCACGCATTCCGAGATGGCCATCGGTTTCGAATCCGTCGAGGATTTCTCCGCGCTTGCAGGCTTTTGCGTCTCAGTTGATGTATTATTTTCGTCGGTTTCCGGCATACTTCGGCGTTGCGTTTCGGTTGAATCGAATAACGATTCAAGATCCTCCAGGCTTGCCGGTTCTTCCCCAGGAGATTCTCTATCCGTGTCAGTTTCATTAAACTTAATCGCGCTTCTGTTAGAGGGATTCTCATTCACTTCAAAGTCGTTCGTTATATCTTCCTCGCCAGACAATTGTGCTATTTCATCCCTACCATTTTGTTCGTACATGATCGTGCTCCCGCGTAGACCAATAGAGTTCTACACTGTAAGTTGATCAATCACGACATGGTTGTCCAGCAATGGTTGGCGACAATCCAACATTGCGGTGTTTGTGTGGCAGCAGGGGCACCCGGAGGGTTGAAAGCGATCGGGACTCTATCGCAAACGCCACACCGACCTGGGCACGAGATCAGTGGTAGACCGTGTTGGTGAACAAACCCCGTTGCGTGGCAATGAACACGGCTTTGGCCAACGTGGTGGTCCCAAACTCGCGCATGATCGCCCGAAAGTGCAAAACCAGGGTCTTAATACTCACGCCCATTTCCACAGCCGTTTGACGCAGCGACCAATTGTTTAGCAACATGGTGTGCAACAATTTCAAAGAGGTGGGCGTCATGGGAATCTGCTGTGTCATTTTGTTACCAATGAAAAATTCGGGAAAATATTTTGTGCTCACGTAATCGATTGCCCGACCGAGCAACTCCAACGTCGATGTGTGTTCATCGACACGACGCTTGAATTCCTCCACCGGTGTGTCATATGACAGTACCAAGAATACGACATTACCTTTGTCTATCGACGGTAAGGGTATGCAGTACGCATCGGCATAGCCATGGTTTTGGATCAATTCATACACCGCGACACTGTAATCGATATCCATTGTGGAAAATTCTGACTTCTCGGCCCATTGATACCAATCGGAACAATAAGCCGGCTTGTTTTCCTTAACCAAATATTGCCAGACAAATTCTTTTTCGTGATACACATTGTGGTGGTAGGTATTGAGCAGTTCCCAGGGTAGTGTGAATAACCAACCCGACATGTCGTGAATGTCGCGCATCCGCAAAAAACCAAAATCGCTGAATCCGAGCCGCTTGACCACGTCGTGCACCCAACGTTTAAATTCCATTCGATCTGTCGCTTTGGCCAAGTGGCCGCAAAAATCATTTTCACCAAGTAATCGATCCAACTCCGCCGCTTGAGTCGGAGTCCACAAAGCACCCTGTTGGACGGTGGGTTTGTTGGTGGCATTTTCAGTTTCAGTGGTTGATTTGTCGTTCATACGATTTCTCATGAATAAATGATTCCTTCGTCGGCCATTCTGTCTCGGTCAATGGCTGCACTGTATTCTCGATAACGGTTCACTCAAATTCATAGGTCATGTCAACGCCTAGAGTACGCGGCTCCCCAAAAGCTTGTATCACTGACACTGTGGGATTGCCGATCGCGTAGGCGAACACGACGTATTCCTCATCGGTGAGATTTTTGCCCCACACCGACATCGACAGACGACCCGCACCCCCGAATTCGATGTCAGTCAAGCTCAGCCGCGCGCTCCACAAGGTGTACGCGTCAAAACGCTCGGCGTGTATGGGCGAGTGCGCGTATTGACCCGTGGAGGTCAGGTCGACATGCGCGTGCACGGTGCCAAACCGCCACCGCCCCACCGTGTAATCGATGCTCGCCGCGCCGGCGTGTCGGGGCGTCTGGGTGATAAAGAACATCGTCGGCGCACCACCTTCCAAAGGATTCGGCTGCAGCGGCATATCGCCATCGAGATAGGTGTAACTGAGTTCCATTACCAGATCCGGGCGCGGCGCCAGAGTGATGTCCAGTTCCCCGCCACCCACCCTAGCCGGGTGTTGGGCATTGATGGTTTCTGTAATCACTGGATTAAT
>JBNKFQ010000209.1:0-6410 GCA_050289385.1 Porticoccaceae bacterium
GTGGTCAGATCTATTGATATTGATAATGCGGTTTTTCTCGGGCACAAAGTAAAGGTATTACCGCAGGCAAGAACGTCAGATAGAGCACAGAAGTAATATAAGAAGCTGTATATTCGGAAGGGTTAGTCACGACCTATCATAACGACTCGTCTCGGCAGAATCAGGAGACGAATGGTGCCCGGAGCCGGGGTCGAACCGGCACGGCCGCAATGGCCGAGGGATTTTAAGTCCCTTGTGTCTACCAATTTCACCATCCGGGCCAGGTGTGCCTGTCGGCATAAAAAAGTGGAGGCGCGGGTCGGAATCGAACCGGCGTACACGGAGTTGCAGTCCGCTGCATGACCACTCTGCCACCGCGCCTTATATCGTTTTTAATGTACACCGAGCGGTGTACGCCGGTTCGATTTAACCGGCACTTTTTATTTCGCCGCAGGCGCTGGAGTTGGCCGAAAATTGCTCCTGCATTTTCTGCACTTCCACCATCCCTGTTGGTCGCAGTCCACTGTACTTTCCACCTAACGAAAGCACTCTGCCACCGCCTCACACCCGCTTACCGGGCCGAAACCTTGACCAAACCAACAATCAAGAGGCCGGTATTCTATGGAATACCGGCAAAGAATCAACCTCTATATTGTTTTTGACCGGGTCAGCTCACCCCAGGCCGCCTTCAGGTACACAAACATTGACCACAAAGTGAGCAATGCCGACACATACAGCAGGCTCAAGCCAATTTTGTGGTACAGCATGTACACCGCCGGGTTAAAGGCCAGCAACACACTGATAGCCGTCATTTGCAGGGCCGTTTTTACCTTGCCAATACTCGACACCGATACACTCGCCCGCTGCCCCAGCTCCGACATCCATTCCCGCAAGGCCGACACCACAATCTCACGACCGATAATCACCAGCGCCGGCATGGCAAACCACGGGGTCGGATTTGCTTCCAGCAACAAAATAAGTGCGGCGGCAACCGCAAGCTTGTCAGCGACCGGGTCCAGAAAGGCTCCGAATGGCGTTTCCTGGCCCATTTTGCGAGCCAGATAGCCGTCCAGCCAGTCGGTGACCGAGCCCAGGATAAAAATGCCAGCAGTGGCCACATAGTGCCACTCCCAGGGCAAATAGAAGACCACCACAAAGATCGGGATCAGAGCGATACGCAACAACGTCAAAATATTGGGTAGAGTCCACATACAAATACGACTTGTTATCCGGGTTGTTATCCTAATTGATGAAGCAACTTACTCGTTGTGCAAGGCACTGTAAATAACTTCTGCAAGTTTTCTGCTAACCGATGGCACGCGAGCCAAATCCGCCACGCTTGCCTGCTCCACTTCCTTAAGGCCACCAAAAAAACGTAATAACTCGCGCCTGCGCCCCGGGCCTACACCAGGTATCGATTCCAGCGGCGAGGTGCGGCGCTTTTTATCACGACGTTGCTTGTGGCCGGTAATCGCAAAACGGTGTGCCTCGTCACGCACCTGCTGTATCAGATGCAATACCGACTGCTCGGCGGCCAGCTCCGTTTCACCACCGGTATGAGCAAGGTAAAGCGTTTCCAGGCCCGGCTTGCGTGTTACGCCCTTGGCAATACCCACCACCGTAACACCAACCACACCCAGCTCGCCGAGAATCTCTACCGCTTTTCGTGTTTGCCCCTTGCCACCATCTATAAAAAGTACGTCTGGCAACTTGCCCTCGCCCTTTTGCAAGCGTGTGTATCTTCGCCTCAATGCCTGGGCCATGGCGGCGTAATCATCGCCACCGGTGATACCCTCTATATTAAAGCGTCGATAGTCAGACTTCACCGGGCCACTGGCATCAAACACCACGCAAGACGCCACTGTCGCCTCACCACTGCTGTGGCTGATATCAAAACACTCCAGCCGTTGCGGCGTTTCTTCCAGTGACAGCAAATCACGCAACGCATCAAAGCGGCTGCCCAGCGACGCCATTGTCGCAATACGACCAGCCAGGTTTTGACTGGCGGTGCGCGCCGCCAGCTCCAGCCATTTTGCCCGGTCACCGCGAACACGGCTTTTAACCACAACCTTGCGTCCCTGTTGCTGCGACAATACCGTTTCCAGCACTTCCCGGTCTTCCAGACCGGCGTTGGTGACAATTTCGCCGGGCATATCGGCCGCGCCACGGCCACGCAAATAAAACAGGGGAACAAAGCCGGACAGCAACTCAGCCTCGTCGGCGGCAAGGGGTACCTTGGGGTAATAGCTGCGGCTGCCAAGCACTCGCCCCTGACGAATATAGAGCATGTGAACACACACCTGATCGCCCTCCAGCGCAGCCGCTATCACATCGATGTTGCCACTCGCCCCCTCCATGGTTTGCTGTGCCTGGACCTTCCGCAGCAACGCGATTTGATCACGAAAGCCAGCGGCTTTTTCAAAGGCCAGTTCATTTGATGCCTGCTCCATTTCCTGCTCAAGATCACGCATCAGGGCGCCAGTTGTACCTTGCAGAAACATGCGCGAATGCGTTACATCGCGGTGGTACTCCTCCTTTGACACCAGCCCGACACAAGGCGCGGTGCACCGCTTGATCTGATACTGCAGGCAAGGTCTGGAACGATTGCGAAAAAAACTGTCTTCACACTGCCGTACACGAAACGTTTTTTGCAAAAAGTTCAGGGTTTCACGCACAGCGCCAACACTGGGGAACGGGCCAAAATAGGTGCCCTTGCGCTTTTTCTTGCCACGATAAAAGGCCAGCCTCGGCCAGGGGTCGCGGTCAGAGAGAAATATATAGGGATAGGACTTGTCGTCCCTGAGCAATATATTGAACGGTGGCCGATCTTGCTTGATCAGGTTTTGTTCAAGGATTAACGCTTCACTTTCCGTTTCGGTAACCGTGACATCGATCTGTTCTATACGGCTGACCAGCAACCGGGTCTTTGGGGCCACCCCTGCCGGCGTGCGAAAATAACTGCTAACCCGCTTGCGCAGATTTTTTGCCTTGCCAACGTAAAGCAGATGCCCGTCGCCATCCAGCATCTGGTATACACCTGGACGCTGGGTCAGGCCTCTGAGGAACACCTTGTGATCAAAGGGCATAAACAGTAATGAATCTCAGGAGATTTCTGTCGGGTCCACCAACCCGTGTCTGACTGCAGCCAGCGTTAATTCCACATCATTGGTCACGCCGAGCTTTTCATAAATTCTGTATTTGTGGGCGTTTACTGTTTTCGGGCTGACCATCAATATGGCTGCCACTTCATTGGCGCGGTGACCGCTGGTAATCATGTGGGCAATCTGCAATTCGCGTTCCGACAATCCGTCAAACGGGGATCCGTCTGCCGAGCCGGTAATACTGTTAACCGCAACCTGGCGTGCGATTTCCGGGCTGATATAAATCTCGCCGGCGAGCACGGTATCCAGTGCGGTCTTTACCTCGTCGGATCCGGCACTTTTGGTAATGTAGCCTCGGGCGCCAGCTCGCAATAATTTTGAGGGATAAAGATCGTCGTTGCAGGCGCTGAGTCCAATCACCCGAGTTTCCGGCTGCATTGCCAATATCCGGGAGGTTGCCTCAAGCCCACCAATACCGGGCATGCGAATGTCCATAAACACCACATCGGGAGAGAACTCGCGCACCAGAGAGATCGCTTCCTCACCACTGGACCCTTCCGCAATGACGTTTGCGCCCGGCACCTCGGTCAGGAGCTTGCGAACTCCGGCTCGCACCAGGTCGTGATCGTCCACCAGAATAACTGTACTCAACTCGCCTCCCGGCCCTTTTTGATACTGACTACGGATACTGACTACGATTGGCGAAAGAGTATCATCGCTGCAGGATTTTTCCTACAGCGCTCTCATGGTGTCAGACAATGCGACGAAAGGTGATATTGATACGGGCGCTAGCGATAGCCGGTTCTTTCGGCACCTGATGTACCCAGTTGCGCTGTGTTTGCCCTGCCATAATCAACAACGACCCATGACCCGGACGCAACTCAAAACGCTCCTTGCCCCCACCTCGGGATTTGAGCTGAAAACGGCGTTCAGCCCCCAGGCTGACGGAGCCAATAACCGGTGCAGATCCAAGCTCCGGTTCATCATCGGCGTGCCAGGCAACACTGTCTTTTCCGTTGCGATAAAGATTGAGCAAGGCGCTGTTAAAGACCTCACCCGCACATTCCGCTGCCATATCCCGAACCCTGAGCAGCTCATCAAACCACGGGTGTGTTTGCATCTGAATACCCGAATAGCTGTAGTCGGCACCCGGGTCACCGTACCAGGCATTGAGACGGGGTATGGGCATTTCGCGCCCGGCAATGCGAATGCGGTCTTGCCGCCAGGCGACCTTGCGGGTGAGCAAACTCAATAAATCGCTGGCATCTGCAGGCGATAAAAAGGCGGGATAATAGTGTAATTCGCCGCCGTCCAGTGGAATGTTGCGTGGGCTGAAGTCAAACAAATCGGGCATTGGTTACTCCAGAGCCTGTTGCTCTCACGGTATTATTCGCGGCTCAATCTCCAGTTGCACACCAAATTTTTCGACAACCGATTCCTGAATTCGACTTGCCAGCGCCAGTAATTCCTCACCGCTGGCACCACCCCTGTTTACCAATACCAGAGCCTGTTTCGGGTGCACACCCACGTTTCCAAGCACTCGACCTTTCCAGCCGGCCTGCTCTATCAGCCAACCTGCCGCCAGTTTTAAATGGCCCGCCTGTTCTGCGGGGAATACAACCATTTCAGCATGTTGCTTGTGAAGTTGTTGCGCCTGATGTGCGGTCACCACCGGATTTTTAAAAAAGCTGCCAACGTTCGGAGTGACTTTCGGATCCGGCAATTTGCTGCTCCGAATGGCGCACACAGTTTCACTCACCAGTGCCGGTGTAATGTCGCGCGGTGAGTAATTTGCCAGTTTCTGTTTCAGCGAGGGGTAATCGAGCTTCAGACACGGAACCGTTGGCAACGACAGGGTAACGGCGAATATCACAACCCGATTTTTCAAACGCCCCTTGAACACACTGTCTCGGTAGCCAAATTTACAGGCATTGCGGTCCAGTGTGCTTGACTCGCCAGTTGCCAGATCTACAACATCCACTGAAACCAGATATTCGGACAACTCCACACCATATGCACCAATATTCTGAACCGGCGCAGCGCCAACGGTGCCGGGAATCAGAGACAGGTTTTCCAACCCATACCAACCTCGCGCCAGAGCCGTTTGTACAAATTGGTGCCAGTTTTCCCCGGCACCGATTCTGACGGTTACCCGCCCGGAATCTTCGCCAAGTGTGTCAATTCCCTTAATGGCCATATGGACGACCAGCCCCGGAACACCCCCGGCCAACACAACATTGCTGCCGGCACCCAAGACCGTAATTGGCCAACCTTCCCTGTCGGCAATGGCAATCGCCTGCTGTAGCTCTGCCTCGGAAGTCACCTCGACAAAATGCTCTGCACTTGCCACCAGAGCCAGAGTGTTTTTTTGCTTCAGGGAAACGTTGGACTGAAGTACCGTCAATTTCAACGCTCCAGACGGGTGGTGCGAATATGGTCCGTGCGAATATGATCCGTTTGAATATGGTTCAGCAAGCCGGCGGCGGCGTCTTCCACAAGATCCAGCACCAGCTCAAAGTTTTCGGAACCACCGTAGTAAGGGTCAGGCACTTCGCGGTAGTCTTTGCGAGATCCGTACTCCAGAAATAACTTTAAATTTCCTTTATAACTGTCCGGTTTTATTAAAAATAAATCAGAGTAATTGTTGTCATCCATTGCCAGGACGTAATCAAAGCGATCAAAGTCTTGCGCGCTCACCTGCCGTGCGCGCAGCTCGCCCAGATCATAACCTCGTTGCGACGCGGCCTGTTGTGCCCGCGTATCTGGCGAACGGCCTATGTGCCAGTCACCGGTGCCGGCAGAATCGACAAAAATCAGGTCACTCAGTTCAGCCTGATCCACCAGCCCCTGGAAAATACCGTGCGCGGTTGGCGAGCGGCAGATATTGCCGAGGCAAACAAAAAGCACGCCGGTTTTTTTTAATCCCCCTAAATCCGACACCTGCTCACCACCCCTTTCTGACAAGGCTACTCCTCCCCGTTATCCGACAGGATTTTGGCATTGATGGCAACATTCGCAATCCACACCTCTGCCCAGCGCTTCTGTTTTTGTTCAGCAGACAACTGCTTTGGCGAAACAGTCGCGCTCGTCCCAAACTGCTTATGATCATCCAGCAAGTTACTGTTTAGCGCGGCACGTGTAACCCCGCCAATATCACCAGCCACCATCGCGAGGTCGCCACACTTTGCGCAACTGACAAATTCCACCAGGCCGGCTCCCTGCCGATCACAGTGAATATCCGTTGCATCCAATACGGTTACAGCCAGCGCTCCATCGGGGTCAGAAATCCAGGCGGCGTTTTTGGCCACGCAAAAATCACAATCACAGCAT
>JBNKFQ010000210.1:0-15378 GCA_050289385.1 Porticoccaceae bacterium
GGATTTAACTTCGATCTTTTCGCCAGCGACCTGACACCCTCACATCTGGCCGTTTTCAAAGCGTTACAGGCACTCAACGAGGGGAGTTCGTTATTTCCTGTCACGAACGTCACCAAAGTCGCTCCCCAATACTACCAACCCAAGGACAATCGAGGTAGTGCGGGTAAACTGAATCGAGGTCGCGTGCACCAGATTCTGGAAGAGTGCGTAAAAATCGGCGTCGCCGAAAAACTCAACAGCCCTCGCGATCGCATTTGTGTGTACATCTTCGAGTCGCCGTCAAAAGTGTGCTCACAGCTGATCGCCAGTCGGGAGCTGGCCCAGACGCCAGAGTACAACCCGCAAGTTCGCCGCCGGCAAGCGACGGCTTTACGGCAAGCCATTGAGTCTCAAAGTGGCATCGCCGTACTGAACGGCGGCAGCAAAGTGTCAGTATTATGGCGCTTGTTCAATGGGATACTTGACGGTTGCATACCCGCTTCCGGCAAAGACCCACGCAAGTCTATTTCCGGCATTCAATACGGCATACCGTTCAAAGAGGGCGTTGAATGGATTACGGTAAATACCAGCACGAGGTCGGAAGAGGGGGCTCGGTTGATGTCAGCGGAAGACACCGATGTCATGATGGCCCTAAATGCAATGTACGTCCGCTACATCAGCGGTTTATCGGAGCATGAACTAAAAAACGTCAAAAACTTGTATGTTTTTGACATTGTCGATCTCTGTGAAGAATTGGGTATCTACCCCAATAATACCGGCCGGCTCAGTGTCGCCAACAAATTGCGCCGTATTCGAGACACCCGGTTTCAGTTGGAGTTATCCAAAGCTCCAAGGTTTAGGGAGATCTTTGGTTTTACCGGGCGCGATCTTGTAGAAGTCGAGTACTTAAGAGACTTCGGCCTCGCCCGTGAAACGATTATCGACGACGTTATCATGAGCGGCCAACAACGTATGCTCGACCATGCTATGAGAGGGGACGATATTTATTCCTTTGATCGGCAAAGCGACAATAACCTCGATGTGCAATATGTGTATGACGCGGTCACCAACCGCATGGTCGCTGAAGTGCCCCGGCTTTATTATGTTTCGTTTTACGATCGCAACTTCGAAGAGCTGGTGACCAACAAAAAGAGTCATCGTTTTATCGCTCACGATGGGCTAAAAAAAGAACGCGGTGGTTGGTCAAAACGTTTCATTACTTGGGCGCGACCTGTAATCGGTGTCAAAAACAAACCTGGTCGATCCGGTATTTTCGAAATGTATCTGACCCAGTTTCGGGACGTTGTATATCCGGCCAATGGTAGTATGCCGATGTCCAGCTTTCACAACGCAATCTGCAAAATGGTTGAACAACACCGATCTGAGGATTACGAGAAGTGGAACGCCAGCGGCGTCAAGAAGGCCCTTATGTTTGGTTACTATTTCGAATTGGATTACCGGAAAGAAGAGATTCAAGCCTTTAAAGAAAAACGGCGCTGGCGAACCCGCGGTCAGGGCACAAACAAAGACTGGCCACTGGTCAGGGTGTACCGCGATGTTCATGACAAGTGGGTGGGGAAAAACAGCAAGCATAGTACAATGCTGAACGAAGACTTTTGGCCTGACGACTCGATATACGACGATTTCCCAGCTAAGCTGACCACAAATGGATAGCGGCTTTCAAGTTTGGCCCAACGACATTCTGCTACATGGGCTGGCGGCGGGCGTACTACTCGGCTATGTTCGTACAAAGCAAGCAAACGGTGGAGGAGGGTGGTTATCCCTCGCTCAGCTTACGGACCTCCTTCAGACCAAGCCCCTCCCGGCTATTCACGCTTTGGCGGAGAAACGGCTGATCAGGGCCCACTGGCAGGGAGACATGGTCAATCTGTCGTTGAACGAGACATTGTCGGCAGCGGCAATTCAATCAATTGATTTGTATGAGAACGTTCCCCGCAATTGGAGTGTGCAACCAAGCAGCCGGACGATTCTTCAGAACAAGTATGGTATAGCTGATACCCTCATAGATTTTCTGGAGGATGAGTTTCGAGCGACACCCCGTGAAAAAAAACCGACTCAATGCTGGGAAGAACGGTTTTTGGCCTACGCCATCCATACACATCGACAATACACCAACCAGAGAGAGGAAGGGAAGGGGGCCCGTTTACAGCAAATCACTAACGATTGGCAGCCCGGCGACAAGGCGGTGCGACACCTGATCGAAACTGAACAAATTCCAGAACAACATCTTAGGGAACGGATTCTCCCCGAATTCCGGCTCTACTGGAAAGAACGCGGCCAGATAAATACCCCAATCACATGGGATGGATTATTTGTCGGCTATGCCATCAAAAATTTCGCTGGCTCTGGTCACTGACGTACAAAAAATATTGCTTGTACAAAAGGGCGGTCTATCCCCGAGTCGGAATATTTTGGCATAAAAAAGAAACAACACGACTCCGAAGAACTCTTATCACATTAAAAAAGCGGCGGTATTCATTCAACCGCCGCATTAATTCATCCTTTGATCGACATAACTAACAGCACTGCTTATCCAAGCAGTGGTGATAACATTATATCGATTAAAAGCTGTTTTCAATATCTATAGATCATTATATTCAATGAATATTACGAATATTCATGATTCCACTGCCATGATCACCTTCCCACGGCCTTGACCAAATCCTTTAGATACTTAACTGGTTATACTAAATGAAGCGGCAACGACGTACACCACGAATTAGTGCCGGGCCAAAAACACTTGTTTCAGGATGGGAACGAATTAGAAAAGACCGAATCCAGCGTAGGTCCGACTCTTTTACAACAACACGGTGGATTGATGGCGCTAAATGTTGAAGAGCGACCCGTAACGAAATAGGAACCAAAATTTCTTCACAAGCAAATTTGCGTGACAAGTTAAATCAAAGCCTAAATGCGAAATTTTCATGCGTGAGCATAAATAACAGAAAGCTAACGATTAACATTCAGAAATATCTGCTGCTGATAGATTTAATGCGTTTGTTGCAGCGACTTATTTAACATAAAACAGGCAAGTGATTGCTGTCTGCCGCAATCCTAAAAAAATACCGAAAACCGCACCAAGGCAAGAGAGAAGGTGTATATCTGCAATCTAACGAGCAACAAAGTGCCGTAAAGTGCATTTTTTTCTATAGTGACTCCGATTAAAAATATATTATTGGCCACTCACAAATCTATTTGGTGAGTAATTATGTTAAAGGGACTAGAGGACATTGTGACCATCGCCTGGAATGGGCACATGACAGATAAACCACTTTCAAGGATATTAGTTTACATCGCTTTGCTGGTATTTATGGCCATTACCTGCACAACTATCCTGGCTTTTATTTTCCTGGGGATATCCGGCACCGCAGCAGTAACGCTTATCGTGCTGTCAAGTGGCGCAATGGTTTTGTGCGTGTATTTTTGGAAAGATTTTTTTGTGAGTCGAATCTTTACGAATTGGAACCACAGTAAAAAGACGGATTCAAAACCCGATACCGATACGGTTCAGGAAGCCAGCTGCAAAGATGGCGAAAAGTTCGTTAACGGGGGCAATGTGAAATCTTAATCAAAATTTTGTAGAGTGTCTAACAGGAAACACGCTAGCTCTACGAGGCTAGTCCCGGTGACATACGCATTGGCTCATTTATCTGCGTCGTGTAATGCCGCTTCTCGCAATACAGTCGCCGGGTGCTGGCCTGATCCCACATAAAAGATGAATATCGGAGAAATATCCGATCGCATCTGCGTATAACCTGCGCTATACATACACATAAAGGTACCTACATTAGTCATACGTGTGCGACTGGCTAAATTTGTATAGAAAACGAATAGGTAGTATACGGCACAAGCTTATAGAAACCGGAGCGCTTCCACATCCTATCTGTACAAATGGATTATCCAGTGCGCTGCGGGGATTGTCCCCAAGCTGGATTGTCCCCAAGCTTATGAGTTCACGAGAACGAGCTGCTGATCAAATGCATGATAATGAATTTATCGATGTTGGATTCGTGTCTGACATGCAAAAGCTGCAGAACGCGATACTGATTGAGTTTTTAGAGGAATCATTAAAACTAAATTGTAAAATGATTTCGATCGATAAAGCCATGGCGTGCAAACTGGTTATATTAGACTGTGATGTATTGCAATGCTGGCAGCTAGAGGCTATTTTATACAAGGCGCATAAAATCCAAATACCAATAAAGCTGGTTCTGATAAATGTCAAAAAAAGGTCTCCTCACGAGGCGATGGTGCGTTGGTCGGGAGTAGAAGGAATTTTTTACAAAAATACGGATGAAGATTCGTTGCTTTTTGGACTTAAAAGAATATTGCGCGATGACGTATGGTTACCCCGAGACTTTTTGGTTGACTTTGTTCGAAGAAATCGACCGAAATACAGTTTAAGTAAAGTCAAAAACGAATTACAGCTAAGCCGGCGACACCGAGAAATTATTAAACTTTTTGAAAGTAACCCAACGATAACTAACGCAGAGATCGCAGATAGACTCTATTTAAGTGAGCACACAATCAATTATCATATGAGAACGCTGTTTAAACTAATCAACGTGCATACACGTGGAGAATTAGCTGTCTGGGCGGAAGAGTTTTCCGCAAACAGGTGATAGCTTGCAGACTTGTGCCGGCTTGAATCGCCGCAGATCTGCTGCCGGGAAGCATCTGCAGATCAACCCGATAATTTTTTGGCAAACGCTTGTCTGGAGCTCTTAAGCAACTATCAACGCTTTTCGCGCGCCGGTATCAAACCGATTATGTTGCGGTAGCGGTTTCCCTCCGAGTATATTTATTTCCCCAAAGCCGTGCATTGGCCCCATCGAAAACGCAATTTCAGTTTACAGATACAAATGCGCGAGAGGGCGACAATGCGCGATTACGACGACACCACGATATTGAAGTGGAGAAACATGCGGCATGCACTCAACAATCAAACAAGGTTCGATAGCAAATTGAGTGAGGGGTGTCTCGGGTTTCCCGCTGATTTGCTTCCCACCTGCACTCAGATACTTTGTGTTCATAAAAGAGGGTTACCCATTGGGGGTGGCCGGATATCTTAAGGAAGACCGAATATGGCAACAACCAACCTGGCACTGGCAAAACACACAGACGGCCGTCCGGTAGCAGAAACGGACATTACAGTTGGTTTGATCGTGGTGGCACCGAGCATGACAGGCGGTGTTTTGGAATTTGAGTGTGTATCACGAACAGCTGATAAGGCCGAATTCAAGTCCCTGAACAAGGACTGGCCGATTGGTTTTGAGATGCAGTTCAATCAGCCTCACTTCACCCTGAATGATTTTGCCGCCCTGGCAGATGCCCTGAAGAGTTTCGACAAGCTGGGGGCCACCGTAACCCTTGAGCAGCGCCGGATGGTGCGCCGCGCCCATGAACTGGGCTATGCCCATCAGTTGAGCTATACCCAGGCCAGCTGGACGGAAATGGGGGCGCAGGCCTACGCCACCCTCCGCGACAATGCAGAGCCCATCATGGTTAACGGTTACAAGATCCAGTACAACCCGTACTGGAATGAATGGCAGGTTTCCCATGAGAAAATCGGGCCATGTGGCGAATTCCCGACTCCGGGTGAAGCCGTGACATTCGCGGAAAAAGGTTAGGAGAGGGCTGTCACCATGGTCAATCACGAGAGAACCTCAGAAACCACACGCGCTGGTCAATGAGCTGGCGCAAAACCACCAGCCCGCCCTGGAGTTACTGGGCAGGCTGGTCAAGTCGGTGAATCGGGATCTGCTGAAGGCTGGTGGACCAGATAACGCCGGCGCCGTCGACATCAAGCAGTTGGTCGCCTGGGGCGCATCCGCGCACCGGACGATGAGCAAGGAAGATCTGACCACACCCGAGCAGGATCACGCCGTAGGCCTGAGGCTGGGTTGAGCATTTGACATCATAGCGCCAGCCAAATATCATGTTTTAAAACATGATAATCGAGAGCATTATGTTTGTTAACAGAGAGTCAGAATTGGAGGCCCTGAATGGTGAATACAACAGCAAGGGCGCTTCCTTCACGGTTATTTATGGGCGCAGAAGAGTCGGAAAGACAACGCTCATCTCGCAATACATCAAAGACAAACCCGCCATTTTCTTTTACGCGACTGAAGCAAGTCTTAATTATCAGCTCAAGTTCTTGGCTGAGCTGGTCATTCAATTCACCGGGCAAGCCTACCTCAAGGACCTGTCGTTCAACAGCTTCGAACAGCTCTTCCTATTCCTGGCTGAAAACATCAAAGACAAAAAGGTTGTTCTTGCCATCGACGAATACCAGCACTTGGTTAAACTGGATAAATCTTTTTCCAGCGTACTACAAAAAGTGTGGGACAATCATTTAAAAACAAAAAATATACATTTACTACTTTGTGGTTCTGTCATATCCATGATGCATACAGAAGTGCTTAATTACAGTGCGCCACTCTATGGCAGGCGCACATCAAGTATATTCTTAAAGCAGATGGCGTTTAAATACATTTCTAAATTTATGCATAGCTCTTCTTTGGAAGAGCAAATAAAAATCTTTGCCGCCTTTGGTGCGGTGCCAAAGTATCTTGAACTTATAAATCCAAAGCAATCGTTTATCGATAATGTGAAAAACCAGATTTTGCACAAAAATTCGTATCTTTACAACGAAGTCAGATTCTTAATAAAAGAGGAAATCAACGATCCGGTAACCTATTTTACAATTTTGGAAACTATTGCAAAAGGCGATAGAAAACTAGGTAACATCGCAAAAAAAATGCATGTTCCCACTTCACACTTAACACGCTATCTAAAGAAATTAATTGACCTGGATATTGTAAAAAAGGAAGTACCTATTACTGAAAAACAACCAGAAAAAAGTAAGTTGGGGCGTTATCGAATACGAGATAACTTTATCAACTTTTGGTTTTATTATGTTTTTATGAATCAATCGTATCTCGAAATAGGGAATACAGACTATGTCATTAAACAAATAGACGAAAGTTTTAATGAAAAATTTGTATCGTTCGCCTTCGAAGACTATGTATTAGAGCTGATCCTGGAAGAGCCGGTCAAACATCTGGGATTCACGCCGTTAAAGATAGGTAGGTGGTGGAACAATCAGGAAGAGATTGATCTGGTAGCCATTGGCGAAACAGACGTGGCGTTTATCGAATGTAAGTGGCGTAATCAAAAAATTGGCCACAATGTACTAAACGAACTGAAAAGAAAGGCTGAACTAGTAGATATCGATCCGCATTTAAAGAAAACGATGGTGATTTTTTCGAAAAAAGGATTTAAGAACAACGCGGAAACCTTAGACGGTAGGTTTCATTCAATAATAATTTAATGTGGGATCGTCCGTCCACTCCTGAGGAAGGTATAAACGCGCATCGAGGATACCCACTCGATCACCACGACCGAGAGCCGCGAAGACCCCCACCTGGCTAAGACCCCCACCTGGCTGTTGTCCACTTTGCCGAGGCGGCCATTCCATTGGCGAGCGACACCGACGGACTTCTTGCCTTGTTTTTTAAACGACGATTCATCGATGTACAGTGCGCTTTTCTCGCTACTTCCCAGCCATTGATCGAGGTCGTGCGCCACATGCTCCATCACAGCCCGTTCGTCCCAGGGCGAATTGGAGAGAAAATGTTGCAGGGACTGCTCATCTGACTGAGGAACAACTTCCGCCATGCGTTCCATGTTCCGTTTTTCTGCTTGCATCAAGCCGCAAACGTAGTGATTAGCCTGCTCTGCGGCGCCAGGAACTCAATCTGCTGGAAACTGACGATTAAAACCCCGCATAGTACGGCTCTGCTTTTCTGATTGGTGGGGCCTTCTCAATTTTCCCCGCCCTTTGCACAACTCACCGTAATTCTTACATTGGATTTGTAGCGCTCGAACAGGTAATTGCGAGCGACCGTAAGATATCCCGCCCTTGGATTCAGGGGCTCAATAATTGGAGGAAATAATGAACTTTTCTGGTGGAGAGTAAAGAAGGATTTAACCGTTACTCAAATGGACTTGAGGAAGGAACTGAACATGAGTCAGTCTGGTTCTGCCGACAATGCGAGGAAGAGCGGGACCATTGTGATTGTCCCGAGGAGGACGATTCCGAACCCTGGACCTGAACGCCAGCCCCGGTCAACCGGGGCCTGGTTCCCAGCAGTGCGGGCCAGGGGTTTTGTTTACCGGCACCGCACTGTGCCACCCCGGCCGCCCCAGGCCGCTATCGCAACCCGGGGCTAATACAAGATTAAAGGTATTTGATGGTAGGAGATAAGCTTCAGGCGGCCCACACATCAATGGCATGGCTCCGATGGGTTTCCCGGCGTTGCCAGATTTTATCGTCCCAGGGCGTTTCGGCATCGCGGTTAAAAATCACCAAGTGGGCCTCATTGGCCTTTATCCGGTCGGCGTAGTCGGCGGTTTGCTCCAACCCCTCGGCCAGGGCACTGGCAAAACACACAGACGGCCGTCCGGTAGCAGAAACGGACATCACAGTTGGTTTGACCGTGGTGGCACCGAGCATGACAGGCGGTGTTTTGGAGTTTGGTTGTGTATCACGAACAGCTGATAAGGCCGAATTCAAGTCCCTGAACAAGGACTGGCCGATTGGCTTTGAGATGCAGTTCAATCAGCCTCACTTCACCCTGAATGATTTTGCCGCCCTGGCAGATGCCCTGAAGAGTTTCGACAAGTTGGGGGCCACCGTAACCCTTGAGCAGCGCCGGATGGTGCGCCGCGCCCATGAAATGGGCTATGCCTATCAGTTGAGCTATACCCAGGCCAGCTGGACGGAAATGGGGGCGCAGGCCTACGCCACCCTCCGCGACAATGCAGACGCGGAAAAAGGTTAGGAGAGGGCTGTCACCATGGTCAATCACGAGAGAGACCACCTCATAGCGCGGAACGAAAGGTCACCGGCTTGCCATCTTTGGCGCGCACCTTCGGCAACTGCACGGTGACCGGACCAATCCCCGGTTGTATATCCCTGGCAGGATGGTAGCCACTACGAACAACCGCTGCGCGACCATCCGATAACAATAGAGGAGGGCACTATCTTTCCGAGACCGAGGGTAATAAGTTATTCTATACGAAGCGGTAACGCCGTTACGCCACGGATAAGAAAAGATTGAATCCAGTGCAGGTTTGAGTCATTGACAATGACACGTTTGATCGATGGCACTAAGTGTTCAAGGGCGATCTTCAATGCAATGGGAACTAAGATTTCTTCACAGCAGCGATGAATATCATTACCAGTAAAGGTCAAATGAACGTCGTTGTTGGGTCGATACAAATCAAATAAATGAGGGCGTGAGAAATATTCCGGATCGCGATTTGCTGCTGCGATATTGAGTAAAACGACGGCGTTTTCCGGTATATTTACTTGGCCAATATTCAATTCGCTAGTCGTTACTCGAAATAAACCGGTATTGGCCGGGTCAAACCGCAGAAGCTCCGTCACAAATTTCGGAATCAGGTCCGGATCAGAACGTAAGTTGTCGAGGGTATAGGGTTGTTGAGAAAAAATCAGTATAGCTCTGGTCAAGCCGTGAGTAATCAACTGAAACCCAGATCTGACAATCATGTATACAGCGTCGCAAAGCTGATCATCGCTTAACCGCCAGGTTCCAGCTTCTTGTGCTCTTATCAGGTTGTTGATTAAGGAACGAGTTCTAGTGTTCCCGTTCCGGTTAAGTACAGCGTCAAACAGACAATTTTTTAAAACCCTTTTTGGTATTTTTTTATTATACATACGCCGTTTAATAAACGGTTCTTTTTGCAGACCTTTCAACTGCTCTAGATAGAAATTCTGCACATCCGCAGCAGTAACAAAATCGGTGACGCCTATTAAATTACTGGCAACTGCACTGGCATAAGGGTAAGAGAAAGACCGCAAAAAATCTACGGTTTTATTTTTGTACAAAACATTTTCCATAAGTCTAAGAGCAGAACCTATCATTATTGGTTCCACTTTTTTAACCAGTTGGCTAAAGCAAATGGCATGTGTAAAGTTTCGACCTTTACCAAAACAATCTGACAAGAACTTTCCACAAAGGTAATCGTAATGTAGCAATTCAAATTCTTTATTTTTGGGACATTGTGGAAGCGTTTTTGGACTATATATCGTGGACTTCACCAGATCATAAGAGCTTACAACGTAAAATTTATGTTGGCAAAAATAGCTAATGTGATAGTGCTGAACTAACATATTGTAGAGCGCGTAAGGATTGCGGGTGCATTCAGGAGACAGTAGGTTAGTTTTAAGGTTCAAAAGATCCGACGACTGACATTTATTTATCGATTTCATAATGCATTCCCTATGGCAAGATAATGAAAATAGAATAGCCGCTTATAGTGTTAACATATACCCCAATATCCTATATTTTGCGTATAGATAACTATAGAGTCAGAAAATAATAGTCGGATAAGGGTATATACCTATTGGGATTTCCCAGAGTGGGAATTCACAAGCAAAAGAGAACGATAGGTCAGCGTAAGGTCCAAATATCCAATCAAATCGGTATTTTTACTTAAGGGCACTTCTAATAATTGCTTGTAGCCTCTGGCCTTCAGGCTGATTCGCAATCAAGGCGCAACGTAGAAGGCATGCTGGTTGCCTGTCAACGCGGAGTGGGGGCCAGCCTGAAGGCGCCCGCAGGGCGCGGCCTGACAGACACTGTCGCCGCGTTGGTCCGCTTGCAAAGGACAACCAGCCTTTCCCTGCGCGAACCGCCATGCGACAGTCTCTGTCAGGTTGCGCAGAGGCCACAAGCAATTAATAGAAGTGCCCTAAAATCTTTATTCATTTTTTACATATGGGGTGTTTATTGCGAGATTCGTCTATTAAGATATATACAATAAAGTTTTAGGGGATATCCATTTTCATATATAGGAAAGTAAAAGCAAATATTCACCCTGGAGCCGTAGCTGGTTAACAAAAATATATAAAAGTCGCTTTTTGGAAATTAAAAATGTAGATATGTTTATTTAATTTGAAGTCTGTCAGCGAGAAGTGACAATTTGAATTGTCACTTCTCATGAATGGGTGAATGATAGATGTATTTTCACCGGCGTAAGTCACGATACGAATCGGACGGGGAGCGCACTGTAATGCCTGCTGAAATCACAAACGATATAAGTGTCGTCTTTAGTATATCAGGTAATTTTTAGTGCCAAATTTTCTATCGAAACCGAAAATAGGAGGTTTCCGGTGGACTGTCAGCCAAAAGACATAGCCAGTTCATTTCTGAGTTTTTTTAGCACAGCCGAGTTACATTTAATCCTTCGCGAATGTGGACGATTGGGGTTCCCCAATTTTTCAAAATTAGAAAATTTGTTTCCAGAAAGAGGAAACGTTTTCTATATTGTGGAGGAGATTAGATACAAGAAGCCACTAAATATTAGGGTGGATGAACTTTACGCGCTGTTAAAATCTATGGAGAGATTTTTTGCGTTGAGTATAAATTTTAGGAAAAAAAGTAACATTTATCAGATAAACAATTCAAGTGGTTCTGAAATAAACAGTGACGAAGGTGAAGTAGCGGGTGGTAACATAAAGCAGGCATTAGAAGTCATTGAGATTATTTTAGAGCTGCTTGATTGGCTAAAGGAAAATGATAACCAAAAACCGCTCAAAAAATTTTTTCATTGATTGAATAGAAATACGTCAAAGCAATAGCGAATGCTATCGGCCATAGTCCCGAAATTGCCGAAAACCGCATCAAACCGGAGTGGTAGCTACACAATAGGGAAGGGCCGCCAACTGATAAGTATTGGAAAGTGCAATTTTCTCTGTCTTGATACTGGTATGGAGTTTATTATCATCTGCTCACACAGTTGATGGGTGGAGAATTATGTTGAAAGGGCTTGGAGATATCGTGACTATCGCCTGGGGCCGGCATATGTCGGATCAATTACTGTTCAGAATATTGGCTTATATAAGCCTGATAGTATTTACGGCCGATGTGCTCACGACAACACTGGCATTTGTTTTTCTCGGAATATCCGCTACCGAAGCGGTGACTCTTATAGTGCTGTCAAGTGGCTCGATGGCCTTGTGTGCCCATTTTGGGAAAGACTATTTAGTGAGCTTAATCTTTAATGATTGGCCAGAGAGTAAACAGGCCACCCGAACATCAATTAGTGAGATTCAGAAAGGGAAGTGAAAAAACACAAAATTGAGGCCGACGAGGACACATTGGAATCCTGACCAACTACTTGCAGTGTGTCTGGCTGAAGGACTAGCAACGTGTCTGAACCCATCACGTTTACAGACGGTTGAACGCATTTATCCGCAATGTGCAATATCGTTGCGGGCAAATCGGAGATCGGATCCTTGTCTAGTCTGATGAGAAGAGCATCGAAAGTCGCACATCGGAGAAATATCCGATCTCGTCAACGTATTGACTACGCTATGCATATACCTATTGGATCTACTTTGGCCAAGCTTGCGCTGACAGCAAAAGTAGAATAAAAATCGAATAGTCCGTTGAATTGAACTAATACGAGCTACTAATCAAATGCACGAAAATGAATTTTTTGACATTGGGCTCGTGTCAGATATGCAGAAGCTACAGAACGCGATATTGGTGGAGGTTTTAGAGGAATCATTGAAGTTAAATTGTAAAATGATTTCCATCGATCGCGCTTTTGATTGCAAATTGACTATAAATTTACACAAATCACCATTGTATAACGATTATCAACGGACTGAACGAGACACGATATTAATAGTTTGTAGGGGCCTATAGGTTAAATATATTAATATGGTTGGAGATATTCGATGTGCTATAAAAATTTGACTCTTAACGTGAACAGGAGTTTTGCAATGAAAAGAGTCAAATTAATTTTAGCTTTATTTTCAATTTTTATCTCTGTTTTAACAAACGCACAACAGGCAGAGGATTATGTATTAATTTTTATCGGAGGATCTTTCCAACAGGGGAAAACGCCCTACAATTTATATTTAAACGGGCCTCTCTACGGGGCAGCGGTGAACGGCGGACGTTATGTCAGCTTGGCGAGCGAATTTGACCGTATGGGCTATTACATAATAAACGAGGCGCAAGCGGGAGCCACGACATTTGAGCGAATCGGCTGTGGTTACGATTTTTGCGTCGAAGCTTATTGGGACAGTTACGAGACTCAACTCGATCGCGCTATTCCGAGAGTAACTAGTCGGGACGGTACTATAAACGCCAAATTTGTGGTAATCGGAACATCTAACGATTGCCTTCATCCGGGTGCGTTTAATGTACCTTTCATCGAAAGTAAAAAATGTGATTACATTGATCTCATCGCTTGGGGCAATCGCCTCGTCGCTGTAGCTAAAAGAGTTCAATCCTATGGATTGGTACCAATTGTTACTGAATTCCCGAGATGGACAACGGAGCAACTTAAAACCTTTCAGGAATACAATAATATGCCGTGGATCAGTACTGTGGAAGAGCTGGATATCAGGAGAAAATATCTGAAAACAATCCTACACGCAGAGCTTGATGAATTTATCTACGTGCGACCCTGGGGAAATTTTCAATCAATTATAGATGGTATCCACCCTACGGAAGAAACGGTAACAAACGCGGCTCTTACAATTGAAAACGCTATGAATGAATATTTGAAAAACGAGTCAGTGTGGTAGCCGAGGATAACAAATTGGCGGCAAGGGAGTGCCGCTTTGTTGATGATAATAGAGCGGGAGTAGGGGACGGACAATAGACTTTCGAGCCATCGATGCGTCTTTGTAAAACTGTTCTAAAGTAGCTAGATATGCCAGTAAAAGCATTAAACAACAACATACTAGAGGCCGCCTAAAAATCGATGTCGACGTCTTTGCCTACGATTTTTAGTAGCTGCTGACATGTTTCGAGACAGTGCCCTTTGAGACGCTTGTAATGAAAATATTTGGGACGGAAACCGAGTAGCCGGTACCGCTGGCAGCGCCTGCCATCAGTGCACGAGGGGTGTTATTACTGCTTGAGCGACGTGAGGGAAAACTGGATGAAAACACCCAGGAGCATTGGTGGCAGCTCAATTTTTCTACCGAAATTTATCCATATTTCCTTATGCTTATAGAAATAGTTCTATCGCTTTGTATAGATACAACCCATTTTGGGTCTTCCATGCTTCAAGCGTTTAATCCGTGATAAAGACCGCAGTAATGACCCGCAATTAAAATATAAAGCTATCGAACTAATGACATTTCGACTGGCTTTTACGCTCTCCACCTAAGCAGAATTTCCCTCTTATTTTGGGGGCTGTCTTCTAGTCTCTATGATGCAAGGCACATCCTGATGACTCCTACCATTGGGATCGAAACTCAAACAACGCGCAAATTAATGAGGTGCCCCATGGCAGATTATTACACCGAAGCTTCTTTTGTAATTCCATGTTCAAAAGAAGAAGCTGAGACAGCTGCGGAAGCGGTTCAGTATATTGACGAAAAGTATACGGATTTCGTGAAACAGATCATCTCGAAAAAAAAAGACGATATTTTTAATCCCATGGATCTAATCATCTGGGAATGTTTTCATAATCATCCAGATCGTGAAGACGATGGTGATTCTTTGGAATGGGTATTTTCTGTAGAAATTGTTTCAGACGGTCTGCGGGTCTATGCTGATGACTCCATCAATACGGAACATGCGGCCGTGTTCACTCAGGCCGTGCTAAACGCCTTCAACATTCCATACCTAGTCGAAATCTCTGCAGCGCACACCTGCAGTGAACAACTATCGGATGCGTTTGGCGGACATGCCTGTATAGTAACAAAAGACTATATCCGCTGGTCAGATTTCCATGATTTCATGGAGGCTGAAAGGAAGGCTCATAAAGACAGAGAGCGGTATTTTATGTGCGACCTCACCGAATTCAACGGCGAATACGAATACACAAGTCACTTCCTCATGAAATGCTTAGGGAAAGATGATCCAGAGCAGCGCCTGAATGAGATTTTTGTGAACTATCGAGGGGATGGCAACAAAGAGCGTGATGGCACTGTTTGGTATAGCTGCGGTACAGGCGCGAAGAATCCAAACTTGAGCGAGATTACCCCTTATGAGTTCAAAGTAATGCAGGCCTATTTAAGCGTCCTTTAACTGGTTGATATGGGAGGGATACTGCCCCTCCCTTTATTTGGACGGCACAGGCTAGAGACATCCTACAGAAGGTTATCCACGCCAACAAGAGACTCAATTCCAAACAGAACGTAATGCTTCGTCAGCCTGATAATTACGGATTCAGGTTGAAGGGGCACTAGAAGACAGGGGAGTTTTTAAATGCTGCATTTTAGTAAAGCGCAAGCGTTTAGGCTTGCGCAACAGCGGGGCTATCGTTTTGTGTATCTGGAAAATCTCTCTTAGAGAGATTTTCTATTTTGATAATCAG
>JBNKFQ010000211.1:0-2485 GCA_050289385.1 Porticoccaceae bacterium
CTGCCCCAGCCGATATCGGACTTGCTGTCTTCCAGCGCCTGCGCCGCCTCGCTGCGCTTGAGCATCTCCAGCTCATACAACTTGGCGCGCAACATTTGCATGGCCTTGTCCTTGTTCTGGTGCTGGGAACGCTGATTCTGGCATTGTGCCACTGTGTTGGTAGGAATGTGCGTAATACGCACGGCCGAATCGGTAGTGTTTACGTGCTGACCACCAGCACCCGAGGAACGGTAGGTATCAATGCGCAAGTCCGCCGGATTGATATCAATGTCGATATTGTCGTCAATTTCGGGCGATACAAACACCGCCGAAAACGAGGTATGGCGTCTATTGCCAGAATCGAACGGCGATTTGCGCACCAACCGGTGCACACCGGTTTCGGTACGCAGCCAACCAAACGCATGGTCGCCCTGCACATGCACCGTGGCGCTTTTGATACCCGCCACGTCACCGGCAGAGCATTCGGCCAGTTCCGCCTTGAAGCCCTTGTCGTCTGCCCAGCGCAAATACATACGCAACAGCATTTCAGCCCAGTCCTGAGCCTCGGTGCCACCCGAACCGGCCTGAATGTCCAGCCACGCATTGTTGGCGTCCATTTCGCCAGAGAACATGCGCCGAAATTCCAGTTGCGCCAGTTTTACTTCGAGTGCAGCCACCTCGGCTTCGATCTCGGCCACCGAATCGGCATCGTCCTCTTCGGCGGCAAACGTCAACAACTCGCGGGCGTCGCTGACACCGCTGTCCAGAGCTTCGATAGTAGTTACCACACTTTCCAGCGAGGATCGCTCACGGCCCAGTTGCTGGGCCTTGTCCGGATCATCCCAGACACCCGGCTCGGCCAGTTCCAGCTCTACTTCGGCAAGGCGATCTTTCTTGTTGGCATAGTCAAAGGTACCCCCTGAGCACATCCGTGCGCGCTTGCATATCGTCAAGGGCGTTCCTGATCGGGTTGATCTCCAGCATACTTCCAGTTCCAGATTAATAGTAAACGAGGTCAAAAGGCGCGATTTTACCGGAATCAGGCCACCGAGTCATCGCGAGATTGCCACAATTTCCGGCGGGAGGCCCGGAATCGGAAAGGGCTGAGGCAATCGGTCAATCAGGAAACCTGCCTGGTAAAGACCGAACTCCGACAACATGGACTGCGTATTTGCCAGGCCCCGATTATTCGGGCTGGTCACCCGGACTGGCAACACAGCTGAAATAACCTACCATGTAAGCAATGCCTGAAAAGTTAACCACTTGCCAGGCGCTTGAAACCCGGTATACCAAAAGCGTATTTTTTTCAGTAAAAAATACGAGGATTATCGGATAGCAATATTAAACGGAACTTTATTTAATAACGCTATGGAAGTAATTGTTTCTCAATACCGCAAACCACTACTCAGTTTTTTTCGCAATCATGCGCAGAATTACTGGGATGCAGAAGAACTCGTGCAAGAGGTTTTCTGCAAGCTGCTAAAAGGCAAGGAGCTGGACGAGAGCCGGAATCAGGAGGCATACCTGTATACCATTGCATGGAATGTATTGCGCGACAAAGCCCGCGCCGATCAGGTACGCCGTCGCGACAGCCACCTGGAATTTGATGAAGAACTTGCAACTCCGGTAGATTGTTATCTGGAACAAACTGTCGACAGCCACAAACTGTACCAATGTTTTTTGAATGCCCTGGAAGACCTTCCTCCCAAAACCCGCCATGTTTTTATACTTAACCGGTATGAAAACCTGAAATACCGCAATATAGCAGAACGTTATGGCATTACAGTAAGCCAGATAGAAAAACATATGATTCGGGCCCTGGCCTCATTGCGTAAAGCAGTAGATAACCACAGAAAAGCGGAGGAAGAAATGGCAGGTAAACATTGTCCTGCACCCAAAAATGTTAATGAGGAATTTTTGAAAAAGAGAAGATCGGCTTAAGTATTTTTAGGGCGACGACGCCATATTTACGGCACTGAAACAACCTTTTTAACTCACTCATCTGTATAGTAGAAATTGGCTACGAGCGGGCAGTTTTTAGACATTATTCAATATCCACCCGACAATCAACACCTGAGGCAGTGAAACCAGGGGCAAAAACAGCGCAATTTTCCAGGATTTGGTGACATCACGCAGCACCATAATTTCAGTGTAATCGGTTGCCACCCCGGCCATTAAAAAGGCAAAACCGTTACCCGGCGCCGCAGCGCGAGTTAACAGATCTGCGGCAATCGGGGTGGAACCTTCCGAGCACACCTCAATGATCGTGGCCGCCACCAGGGTTAGAAACAAGCCCGCAATCGTGGGACCAAACAAATTCTGATAGATATCCAACGGCACAAAAGCACGTATCAGAGTAGCCAACACAATGCCAAAAAACAGCCAGCGGAAGACCATGCGTGAGTCTTTTATACCGTCCAGTAACAAGCGCCCCAACGCAGCCGGTGTCCACTCCACTTTTTTCAGCAGTTGCAGGGCACCCTTAAACAGGGGACCGGTAGCAGGC
>JBNKFQ010000212.1:0-12748 GCA_050289385.1 Porticoccaceae bacterium
CGCGCCGGTTGCACCCTCAGTGAAGGGGCGGGCAAGGTTATTAAAGTGCTGATAATTCAGTAAGTAGGTCAGCGCGATGCCACTAAACAATGCAACGATCAGCGCAGAGGTCCCGAGGCTGTGATGAAACAGAAAGGAGCATACCAGCACCGCCATCAACGGTATCAGGCACTTCAGGGGGTGGGGTAAGGTGCGTTCTGTGACGGCGTCATCTTCCGGCCTTGCGTCAAATGTTTCGCCATCTGCCACGGCCTTGTGTATCAGGCGGCGCAACCATAAATACCCTGCAATTGCCATAAACAGACTGACCACAAGACTGACTTCCCAGCCGGCATAGGGTGTGGTGCCGAGGTATTGAATGGGTATCCAGTTCTGGATTTCCGGAGAGCCGGCAGAGGTCATGGTAAAGGTGACTGAGCCGAAGGCCAGCACGGCGGGAATAAAGCGGCGCGGCAGGTTCGCCTTTCTAAACAGACTGACGGCCATTGAGTAAACACAAAAGGCGACAATAAAGACACTGACACCGCCGTATGTCAACACTGCGCACGCGAGGACAATAGAGAGACTGGCGTATTTGACGCCGATGCGCGAGGTGATCCAGTTGGCTATGCTGTCGGCGCCACCACAACTTTCCATGGCCTTGCCAAAGATAGCACCCAGCAGGAACATGAAAAACCAGCTTTGGAAAAAACCGGTAAATCCGTCCATATAACCGCCCACATAACTGGTTTGCCCTTCAGTGGCCAATTGGCTGAACAATGGCAGTCCCCCGGTGAAAGAAACAATGAGTGCAGCCAGCGGGGCAGCGATCAATAGATGCATGCCCCGAATTGCAAACAATACCAGTAGAGACAATCCTGCAATTAAACCGATTAAGCTGATCATGTTGTTCCCAATTGTTATCTGGTGGTGCAGCGTATCAAGAATATCAGAGGGTGGTTATGGTTCTGCAGAGCTATTGACGTTTTAACCCCTGTGCGCTGGTTCTGAACTGCCTTTATGGTGCAAGCAATATGCCAGATGTCTTCAGAGTTTTGTTTTTAAAGGGTTTTATTTTTATTTTTTGGTATAAGACTGTGTCCCGGATGGTTTTCTGGTAGCATCGTGTCTGACTTTTTGTACATAATGTCTTGCTTTTAATACGGCATGCAAAGGAACGTGTGGATGCGCATGAGCTCTTCAATGTCGACTTTTGTGGTTTCAGGGGTGTAATGATGGGGCAAGCCAACAATTCTGCATGGGCGCTTTCCAGCAAATCAATAGAACCACTCTATCCCTGTATGGTGACGGTGGATGCGCGAGGACTGATTACCTGGATCAGTGACGATTACTACAGGTTTCTTGAGTTGACGGAATCACCTGTGGGCAAACACATTTCAGATATTGTGCAAAACAGTTATTTGCCCGATGTGACCGAAAGCGGCAAGCCGGTTTTTCTGGACCTGCTCTACATCAAGAATCGCTGGGTAATAGTCAATGTGTTGCCGTTACTGGATGACAAAAGCCAGGTTATTGGTGGAATAGGGTTTATTGCAGCCGATAATCTGGACGAAATTAGGGCACTGGTGAGCAAATATAATCGACTGCTTGAGCGGCAAAGTGACTTGCCGGCAAAATTTACCGGGGAGCGCAAAGCCCAGCACAGTTTTTCGCACATCATCGGTCATAGCGATGCACTTGAGGTTGTCAGGCAGCAACTGAAAAAAGCAGCAAAGTTTGATATCTCGGTATTATTGACCGGTGAAACGGGAACGGGAAAAGAGTTATTTGCCCACGCGTTGCATAATCTGTCTATCAGTGCGGGTGGTCCTTTTGTGAGCGTTAATATGGCCGCCATTCCGGAAAACCTGATGGAGGCAGAGTTGTTTGGAGCTGCCCCTGGTGCCTATACCGGCGTGGGAAAGCAGGGGCGAATGGGGAAGTTTGAATTGGCCGATGGTGGAACGCTGTTTCTTGACGAGATTGGTGATATGCCCCATGAGCTGCAGGCAAAGTTGCTCAGGGTATTGCAGGAAAGGCAGTTTGAACGCCTGGGTTGTAATCGATTGCACAAAGTGAATGTACGCATCGTTGCCGCCACCAGTAAAAACTTGTTGGCTCGGGTAAGTCGCGGACAATTTCGAGCTGATCTTTACTATAGGCTCAGTCCGTTTCCAATTCATTTGCCACCATTGAGAGAGCGTATTGAAGACATTGGGGAGCTGTGTGAACACTTCCTCAGCGAAATTTGCCAGCAGTATGGCATTACCCAAAAATCGTTACTGTCGGATGGTCTCGAATTGCTCAGTCGTCACCACTGGCCTGGAAATATTCGCGAGCTGTACAACCTTATGGAACGCAGTTGTGTACTCAATGAATGTAATGCTCTTGGAACCGCCCAGCTTGCTCCTCTTCTTGAGGTTTATCAGTCAGACGAAAAGACTGACTCTGGCCTATCGAAAACAAATCTAACCCAAAAGATAATTCCCCTTGCTGAAGCATTGACAGAATATGAACGTAAAGTGATCGCGGGTGCTCTGGATTATACCGGGGGTGAAAAATCCAGGGCAGCAGAGTTGCTCGGCATTTCCAGGGCTACCCTTTACGCAAAGCTGAAAAAATAATAGAGCAACACTGGCGCGTTAACTGAGTTTTTTCGTCCAGTTTAATACTTCGCAATTGTTTAACAACTGTAAAAAATTGTAAATGGGGTGGCGTAGCAAGAAGCACGCCTCATAATACTCAAAACCCCGCGAAAGTATTGTATTGATTTGCGGAAAACGGGAAATTCCATGATTGAAAAGAAACGCATTATTTTGCCAGTGATTGTCCTTTTGTCTGGTATTTTGACTGCCGTTGGTCTTACTGCACTAAAGAGCCCTCCCGAGAGGAAGGCAGAATCTCGTGTAATGCCCCAGGTTGAAGTGCAGAGAGTGTCTTTTGGCCCTATGCAACAGTATGTGGATTCCCATGGCGTGGTGAAAAGTCGTCATGAGACGAATCTGGTAGCACAGGTAGAAGGTGAAATTGTCTTTATAGCAGATGAATTTGTGCGTGGTGGGATGGTAAAGGCCGGGCAGTTGTTGGCAAGAATAGATCCGGGTGACTATGAAGTGAAATTGTCCGATGCGCGGTCCCGGCTGGTGTCCGCACAGGCTGGTCTGGCTCTGGAGAAAGCACAGGCTCATGTTGCAGCGATAGAATGGCAAAAAATCACCTCATCGACGCCCACTGATCTCGGTTTGCGTAAGCCGCAACTGGCACGAGAACTGGCCAATGTGAAGGCCGCAGAAGCGGCAATTGAGCGCGCTGAGCACGATTTGCAAAGGACTTCCATTCGCGCGCCATATGATGCTTTGATCAGTTCAAGGGAAATTGGTTTGGGTTCTTATGTAACCAGGAGCACGGCAATTGGCAGTTTGCTCGATGTATCTGTTGCTGAAATTCGTCTGCCGGTTGCAGACAAGGATTTGGGTTATCTGGATAATCATGGTATCGGTGCCGCTGTGCAATTGCGTGCGGAGTACGCTGGTGAAGAAATAGTTTGGCCAGCGACCATTGTTCGCAGTGAGGGGGTTATTGATGACACCAGCCGCATGACATATCTGGTGGCAGCAGTGGCAAGACCCTACAATTCAGCTAGTGCAGGCAATACCTTGCCGGTTCTTCGATTTGGTACCTATGTAACTGCAAAAATAAAGGGTGTCTCCCTTTCCGGGGCGGCTCTCGTGCCGGGGCACTTGCTAAAAGGCAATCGTATTGCAACTCTGGATAATGATGAAAAATTACGTTTCAAACCAGTAACACTATATCGCCGACAAGGAGCCAACGTGATAGTTACAAAAGGACTGGCGGATGGTGATCGCATAATTACATCTGCCATTGCCATTCCGCTTGATGGTATGCGGCTTGAACTGGCGGAGGGGTCCGCAGGCAGTCGGGTATCTGGAGTGGCGGTTAACAAGGGTGCGCTGGAGTGAGTGATTTTCCTCATACGAATAACGAGCAAATAAAACATTCCTTCGGTGACAATGACACAAGCTCAAAAGGCTTGATCGCCTGGTTTGCACATAACAGTATTGCCGCAAATCTGTTGATGCTGTTTCTTATCGTTGGTGGGTTACTGACTTCGGTAACGATTCGTCAACAGATGTTTCCGCAAGTCGAGATCAACTGGATTTCTGTCAACATTATTTATCCCGGCGCAGCGCCTCAGGAAATAGAAGAGGGAATTGCCCTTCGGGTTGAAGAAGCGCTGGAAGGTGTCCAGGGGCTGGATCGTGTTATTACACAATCTCATCGTGGCCGTTTCGAAGCCCATTTACGCATTAATCGTTCTTATGACCCGCAGGAAACACTTGAAGAGGTAAAAAGTCAAATTGACTCTATTTCCAGTTTTCCTGATGGCATGGAACGACCAATAATTGAGCGCGTAAAATTTAGTCAGGAAGTTCTCAATATCACTTTATACAGTCAGTTAGATAATCGTCAACTGAAAGAGCTGGGCAGCGAAATTTACGACGAGATTCGAGCCTTGCCTTTGGTAAATGTTTCTGAATATTTTGGCGGTTTGAAGTACGAAATCAGTATCGAAGTCAGCAAGGACAAGCTGCGTGAATACGGTTTGGATTTTCGCGATATTGCCAGGGCAGTGAATAACTTTTCTACCAATATGTCCGCTGGTCAAATCAGGGCGATTGATGGTTATATTTCGGTGCGGGTAGAAAATCAGGCCTATACCGGGTTTGAGTTTGAATCAATTCCATTGATTAATCTGGATGATGGCACGCAAATTTATCTGGGTGATGTCGCACAGGTACGCGATGGTTTTGAGGAAGGGATTCAGTACAGTAAATTTAATGGCCAGAATTCTGTAGGTTTTTTTATCGGTGTCGCTGAAAACCAGAGTTCCACGGATGTTGCCAGAGTAGTAAAAGAATATGTCGCTGGCAAACAGACCGAGTTGCCGGAAGGTGTCAGTCTGAAGGTGTGGACTGACATGACCTACTACCTTGAGGGTCGTCTTCAGATGATGCTCGATAATATGGCTTATGGTGGTCTGTTGGTGTTTCTGATGTTGGCTTTGTTTCTGCGGATTCGTCTGGCATTTTGGGTGATGATGGGCTTGCCAATCTGTTTTTTGGGTACTCTGCTTTTATTGCCTCTCGAATGGGTCGACGTCACTATCAATGTTGTCAGCCTGTTTGGGTTTATCCTGGTGTTGGGGATTGTTGTTGACGATGCAATTGTTATTGGCGAAAGCGCTTATACAGAGATTGAAGAAAAGGGGCAGGGTGTAGAAACGGTTATTCATGGTGTAAAACGGGTGGCTATGCCGGCAACCTTTGGTGTGTTAACTACGGTAGCTGCGTTTGCTCCAATGATTATGAGTGACGGACCTGAATCCGCTTTTGCTCACTCTATTGGTTTTGTAGTGATTTTCTGCCTGCTTTTTTCTCTTGTGGAATCAAAACTCATTTTGCCGGCTCATTTGGCTCACATGAAGGTACGTCCTGTCAATCCGGACAGTCGTGCGCATCGTATTCGTTCATCCATTGACCGCAGACTGAAATACTTTATCGACCATATATACAGAAGCGGCTTGCAAACGGCACTGCACCATCGTTATACAGTTTTGACAGCTTTCTCCGCAATTTTGTTAATTAGTGTCGGCCTTTATCAGGGTGGAATAGTACGTTTTATTGGTATGCCGAAAATTCCTCACGATTACCCTGCAATTAGCCTGGAAATGAATGCCAGCAGTTCTGAGCAAGCAACTTTGGATGCTACTTTGAAAGTGCAAGAAGTGTTAAAGCAGGTAGATACTGACCTCACGAAAAAATACGGTTATGGCATGATTGCCGATATGCAGGTAGAACTTCGCTCGCGTACTCAGGCCAGGATCGTCGCCAAATTAATTGAACCGGAACAGCGCCTGCTAAATACATTTGAACTCTCTGCGTTGTGGCGAAAAGCAATGCCAGATATACCGGGAATGAAGTCATTTGCGATCAGGGATAATCTGTTTGGTGGTGCCCGGGAAGACAGTGACATCAGTTTTCGTCTGACGGGGGGTAGTGAAAAACAATTGAGAAAGGCTGCTACTGAGTTAAAGCAGGAGTTAAATAAATTAAAAGGTGTGGGTGATGTAAATGATAGTCGTCAGGACCTTGCAAGGGAAGTACGGTTTACTTTAAAGCCTCTTGCGTACAGTATGGGATTAACTACTTCCGAGGTGGCCTCACAACTGGGTTTCAGCTTGTTTGGACTTGAGGCCCAGCGTATTTTGAGAGACGGCGAAGAAGTCAAAGTGATGCTTCGTTATCCAAAACACCAGCGCAATTCTATCGGGCAAATTGAAGATGTGTTAATTCAAACCGAGGCAGGTGCGGAAGTTCCGTTAATAGAAATCGCTGATATACATCTGGTCGAAAGTGCCAATCAGATTCGCCGCGAAAATGGCGAGCGCAGCATCAACGTATGGGCTTCGGTAGACAAAAGCGTTGCGGAACCCTTCAAAATTACCGAGGCGATAACCAAGTCGTTTCTGAAGGAACTCCCGCTGCGATACCCTGGAATGACCGGAAAAGTTGCAGGCAGTATTCGTGAGGAGATGGATAGCCGCAGTGTACAACTTCGAAACTTCTTTTTGTCATTGATATTGATTTATGGGCTGTTGGCTATTCCGTTACGGTCCTGGTCTCAGCCATTGCTGATTATGTCAGTAATTCCGTTTGGTATAATTGGCGCCATGTTTGGGCATCTGATGCTTGGCCTCGATTTAAGCGCGCTTTCCCTGTTCGGAATCATTGCTGCATCGGGCGTGGTAATCAATGATTCGCTGGTGATGATGGATTTTGTGAACAAGGCCAGGTCGGGCGGTGCGGTAACTGTGGATATGGCTGTTTCAGCTGGCTGTAAAAGGTTTCGGGCGATTATGCTGACATCGGTAACCACATTTATCGGACTGGTACCGATTATGATGGAAACCAGCTTGCAGGCGCAAATTGTTATTCCGATGGCCGTTTCACTGGCTTTTGGTGTCTTGTTCGCAACGGTTATCACCTTGTTATTAATACCTTGCCTTTTTGTGATTGTTGACGACTTTCATCAAATACGCCAGCGAGGCAGCAAGCGTTTGCTGGCGCGCCTTTCGACTTGACGGAGCCCGGATCTGTGTCAGCATCCGGTCAACTGACACCCCGGCCTTATATAACTAATTGATTTTATTTGTATTTTTTGGGGGGGTGCCAGTTTCTATGGCATCCATTATCTTGATTTCCTTTGTCCGGGATGGGACTCTTGGATGGGACTCTACCCGGGGCGGTGGGGTATCCAATTCCCGTTTTGTCCCGGGCTACCTTGAAAAGTGTCTGCAAGACCCTATTTAGGGATTCACAGTTATCGCGCAATACACCTGCAAGACATTGGAGACACTGATGAGCGAAACAGCACAACCAGAAACACTTGGATTTCAGACTGAAGCAAAGCAACTGCTGCATCTGATGATCCACTCTCTGTACAGCAACAAGGAGATCTTTCTGCGTGAATTGATCTCGAATGCTTCTGATGCGGCAGACAAACTTCGATTCGAAGCTCTTGACCAGCCTGAATTGCTTGAAGGAGAAACCGACATCAAAGTACGCATAGACGCTGACGAAGCCGCTGGTACCATCACTGTCAGCGACAATGGTATAGGCATGTCGCGGCAGGAAATTATCGATAACCTGGGCACTATTGCCAAGTCAGGCACAGCTCAATTTCTGGAATCCCTGGGTAAAGATCAAAAAAGCGATTCGCATTTGATCGGTCAGTTTGGTGTTGGTTTTTATTCTGCTTTTATCGTTGCGGACAAGGTTGTCGTGGAATCTCGTCGCGCCGGCCAGCCTGCATCCGAGGCTGTGCGCTGGAGCTGCGAAGGGGAGGCCGAATTCACCGTTGAAAATATTGAAAGGCCTGAGCGCGGTACAAGCATAACTCTGCACCTGAAATCTGATGATAAAGAATTTGCCAATGATTGGCGTTTGCGCAGTATTGTCAAAAAGTATTCCGATCATATAGCGGTTCCGGTCGAGATGAAAAAACCGCAAGAAGCTGCACCAGCCGATACTGACGACAAAGATTCGAAAGAAGGCGGTGCAGAAGATGTTGCTCAGATTGAATACGAGGCCGTAAACACTGCAAAAGCGATGTGGACGCGTTCGCGCAGCGATTTGAATGATGAGGACTATAAAGAATTTTACAAACATATCGGCCACGATTTTCAGGACCCTCTAACCTGGAGCCACAATCGGGTCGAAGGCAAGCTCGATTACACCAGTTTGCTTTACCTGCCGTCACATGCGCCCTATGACCTGTACAACCGCGAGGCGCCGAAAGGTCTGAAACTTTATATACAGCGCACGTTTATCATGGATGATGCGGAGCAATTTTTGCCGTTGTACCTGCGCTTTATCAAGGGGGTGGTGGACTGTGCGGATTTACCGCTCAACGTATCTCGCGAAATACTGCAGCAAACCCCTGCGGTGGCGAGCATTCGCGCGGCCCTGACCAAGCGCACCCTCGATATGCTGGAAAAACTGTCCAAACAGGACGGTGATGATTACCAGAAATTTTGGGACACGTTTGGCAATGTACTGAAGGAAGGACCGGCAGAAGATATGGCCAATCGTGACAGTGTTGCCAAATTGTTGCGGTTTGCCAGTACTCATGGTGGTGACGATACGCAAAATGTATCGCTGGCAGACTATGTTGGCCGCATGAAAGCTGATCAGAAAAAAATATACTTTTTGACGGCCGACAATTTTGATGCAGCACAAAACAGCTCTTACCTGGAAGTGTTTCGCAAACACGATATTGAAGTGTTGTTGCTCACAGATCGGGTCGATGAGTGGCTTATGGCTTATTTGCCGGAATTCGATGGCAAGCCTTTTCAGGATGTTACCCGGGGCGAGCTGGATTTGGGTGAGTTGGCAGACGAAAAGAGTAGCGAAAAAGAGAAGTCGGATGATGAGGAAGACACTCTTTCGGAGCGCGTCAAAAGTTTGCTGGGAGCCGAAGTGGAAAGTGTGCGCACCACAAAACGTTTAACGGATTCTCCTGCCTGCCTGGTGATAGGTGATCAGGATGTTGGTATACAGATGCGCCGAATGCTCGAAGCGGCTGGTCAGGCTTTGCCGGAATCGAAGCCGATTTTGGAAATCAACCGCGAACACGCTCTGTTAAAACAGCTTGAATCAGAAGCCGATGACGACAAGGCGAAAGACCTGGCCGAATTACTGTTTGAACAGGCGCAGTTGGCCGCTGGCGAACAATTGAAGAACCCTTCAGCTTTCGTCCAGCGCCTGAATCGGCTCTTGTTTGCCGGGTGAGTTGGGTGTTCGACGTTCGATGTTGGACGAAAAAGCAAAAAACGACACAAGGCCGAGCGTAGCGATGGCCCGAAGCTTTTCGTCGAACATCGAACATCGAACATCGAACATCGAACATCATCCTCCTTCAGTCCTGACTCTTCTGACGATATAATCACTCCTCACAACGCTGTACGAGAGTTTTCATGTCAAAAACACATAAAATTGCTGTCCTGGGCGGCGGCAGCTTTGGCACAGCGGTAGCGAATATGGTTGCAGGCAACGGTTATTCGGTCACGCTGTGGATGCGCGACGCTGAAAACGCCCGGCGCTGTCGTGAAACCCGGGAAAATGCGCCGTATTTGCCTGGCTACAAGCTCGACCAGCAACTGGCTATCACATCAAATATGTCCGAGGCTTTGACGGACAGCGATATTGTCTTTTTTTCTGTGCCCAGCAAAGGTTTTCGCAGTGTGGTTCAGGCGGCAGCAGAACATATCTCACCGGGTACTGTGGTTATCAGCACCGCCAAGGGCATTGAGTCGGACAACGGCTTCAAATTGATGAGTGAGGCGCTTAAGGAGGAGCTCAAGGACGTCCGTATCGGTGTGATTAGTGGTCCCAATCTGGCGAAGGAGATCGCCAACCACCAGATAACCGCAACAGTTATCGCCAGCCTTGACAACGGCGTTTGCAAGCTGGTGCAGGAACTGCTGAGTTCCACCTATTTTCGTGTATACGCCAATAACGACCCTTACGGTGTTGAACTGGCTGGAGCATTAAAGAATATTTATGCAATTGAAGCCGGTATTGCCGCTGCCATGGGGGTAGGCCAAAACACAACCAGCGTACTGATTACCCGCAGCCTTGCCGAAATGAGCCGTTTTGCCGTGCGTCTGGGCGCCAACCCCATGACATTTCTCGGTTTGAGCGGTGTTGGAGATCTGTTTGTTACCTGCACATCGCCGTTGAGTCGGAATTATCGTGTCGGTTATGCCCTGGGCGAGGGCAAGGATCTGGATACGGCGATAGCAGAGGTGGGCCAGGTGGCAGAGGGTGTGAATACCACGCGCCTGGTTAAGGAAAAAGCGGATGAGCTGGGAATATACATGCCTCTTGCAACTGCCCTGTACGAGTCTATGTTTAACAAGAAGCCCATAAAAGAATTACTGCGTGGCATGATGCTGGCAGAGCAGGCGAATGACGTCGAATTTATGGCAGGGGTACCATCAGGCGACAGTGAATAGAGGTACCTGATCCAAACTCGGCGTATGGCGCCGTTTTATAATCCACCGGAGTGAGAACCATGACGGAAAAACAAATAAAAACCAACCTTCTCAATGTTGATGTCTGGATTCGACTGGCTTACATGGCATTGTTTGCTCTGTTGATAGTTGTTGCGCGCATCATTATCCTGGTTGTCGCCGTGCTTCAGTTTTTGCTGGTTTTGATTACGGGCAGAGACAATGACAACTTGCGTGATCTGGGGCAGGGCGTCAGCAAATGGGTTTATCAGGGTTTGCTTTTTCTTACATTCAATACGGATGAAAAACCCTGGCCATTCAGCGATTGGCCCGATCTTGAGCAGACTGAATCTTATGTTGCGCCCCAGCGAGAGGTCAAAGAGCCCTCTGAGGACCGGGAGCCGGAAAGTCATGCCTCCGGCGAGACGGTTGTTGCAGCGCCAGACAATGACGTACCTTCCTTTACTGCAGATACAGAAGGGGATACTGAAACAGAAGGTGATGTGGACAGTAATGACGAGTCGACTGCAGAAGGTGAGGGAGAAACAGACGATAGCAGCAAACACGGTAACAAGCATAGCGACTAACATAGCGGCTAACATAGCGACAAGCCCACTGAATGAAACTCTATATTTTGCGCCATGGTGAAGCTGAAAATTCCGCGCCCACCGATTCAGAACGCCCCCTGACTGACAGCGGGCGGAGGGCAACGGCGCAGGTTGTTGAACGTCGAAAAGACAGCATGCAAAACCTGAATGCGGTATTTGCCAGCCCTAAACTGCGCGCGCTGCAAACGGCAGATATCGCTCATCGTCTGTTGCCTTCTGCGCCAAAACCCGCAGTTACCGATTTGGTCAAGCCCTCGGCAAGTATTGCTTCTCTGGGTGAGCTGCTGCAGCCGTTCGCAAACGACGCCAGAATACTTCTGGTAAGTCACCAGCCCTTTGTTGGCAGTTTGATCGATTACCTGACCGACAAACCGGCAACGGGCAATCTGATGGGCACCAGTTGTCTGGTGTGTCTTGACATGATTACCTACAGCCGTGGTTGCGCTACCGTGGAGTGGGTGGAAATTCCTTGACTGATCCGATAGAGCGTCAATTCGCGGTGAATGGCCTGACTCTGGCAGCTAAAGAGTGGGGCAGCGGCAAGAACTGCAGGGTACTCGCCTTGCATGGGTGGCTGGACAATTGCGCTTCGTTTGATGTGCTGGCGAGACAGCTAGAGGTAAACACTGTTGCTCCCGATTTGGCTGGTCACGGACTCAGCAGTCATCGTTCAGCAGATTCTGCCTACAACATCTGGCAGGACGTGGATGAGCTGATACAAATCGCCGATGCCATGGGTTGGTCCCGGTTTGCCGTGCTGGGGCATTCCCGCGGCGCCATGATTGCAACTCTGCTGGCGGCTGTCGTACCCGACAGGGTAACCCGCCTGGGGCTTGTCGAAGGTCTGGTGCCGATTCCGCTGCCACCGGAAGATGCTCCGGCACAGTTGGCGCGAGCCATTCGTGACAGGCATAAATATCAGGGCCGCGACCGTCGCTATTACGCGTCCATAGAGGACGCGGCAGAGCAACGCACCAGGGGAGACTTCCCCTTGACGGCAGAAGGTGCCATGTGCCTGGCAGTCAGGGGAACCCGAAGAGATGAAAACGGTTATTGCTGGTCTGCAGACCCGCGCTTGCAGGGTGCGTCAGAGGTAAAGTTTAGCGTTGATCAACTGCGTGCCTTTCTGCAAAACGTTCAGGCGCCGGTTCAGCTGTTTCTGAGCGAGAGAAGCCTTGAAGCCACAGAGCGAATTTTTGGTTCGCTCTGGACCGCGGTAAAGCACGGGCAGTTGCAGGTATTACCGGGTAGCCATCACCTGCATATGGAAGCTGCCAGCGTCAGGATGGCCGAACAGTTAAATCATTTTTTGCTGAATACTTGATTGTTCGACGTTTGACGTTCGATGTTCGACGAAAAGAATACAGGCCATCGCTACGCTCGGCGTTCAACGGGCAAAACGGCGCCGCATACAAACGGGCCAAGGCCCGGCAAGTCGGTAGACTTGCTCATCGAACATCGAACATCGAACATCGAACATCGAACATCGAACATCGAACATCGAACATCGAACATCGAACATCGAACATCGAACATCGAACATCGAACATCGAACATCGAACATCGA
>JBNKFQ010000213.1:0-12576 GCA_050289385.1 Porticoccaceae bacterium
CAGCCCGTAGAGATCTGCCCTGCCGTCAGCCGTTTTTAACATCACCGGCTCGGGCCAGCGCCACCACTCTGGCAGACCGGATACGTCAGCGGTTTCCAGTTGCATCACTTCGCGACCATCGCGATCCAGCAACAGGCTTACCGGTACCTGATCCACCAGCGACCGGGTTGTAACCACGTAACCACCACCGGGGGACACACCCCGGGCTGCATAGTCACTGGCCGATATGCGACTGGCCTGGTCCATCACTACGTACTCATGGTCTGTAGACAGCACCGGCGTCAGTTCACCCGTGTCGATGTTTACTCGGCAAATATCGCAATAATAGGGATTGCGGCCGGCGACCCGCCCCGATGTCTGAATAAACAATTCTCGCCGCCGGGGGTCATAGTGCAGCACATTACGCACCACCCATTTGCCTTGAGTAATGGCATTTTTGAGTTTGCCCGATGCCATGTCATACAAATACAAATGTGCCCAGCCGCTGCGCTCGGAATACCAGATCAACTCGTTGCTTTCCGGCAATGGCATGGTTGGCGTTTTCAGGTGGGACACCGGCATCGGGTTGAACATGTAGTCGCTGCTTTCGTGAATCAGCTCGGTGGCCTTGCCAGTGCGACTGTCCAGACGCAACAGACGTGTTGAACGGCCATCATCTTCTGCATAAATCAGGTAAGCGTGCATGCTGTCGCCGTCCCACCAGCCACGACCAGCGCCAAAAAAGCCGGAGTAAGGCGGGTAGTTGACCGGGCAAGGTCGGTAGTCAGCGCGGGTAATCTGCCCGCTATCTACCTCTATGGTGAGGAATTGCCAGGTTTCGTCCACCTCGTCGCCGGGCAAGGCGACGCGCCGCTGGGGGTTGATGATTCCCGGTCGAAGACCGCCGTCTTCGGGCACATGCTCTACCAGCGGCATGCCGAGCGCCACCTCGCGCGTGTCTATCAACTGGGTTAACACTCGTCGGGAATCAGGCGACCACACCGCATCCACCAGTGGTAATTCCTTGCGCCCATACATGGTGGCGGAATCTCCATAGGCGTAAAACTGTTCGCCATCTTTGGTAAGCGCGCGCTCGCGACCGCTGTCCAGATCAACCACCCACAAATTGTAATCGCACACCAGCAGCGCTTTTTTACCGTCGGGTGATACCTTCCATGAATCGGGGTGCGCAGCTTTTTTCTGGCAGCGCTTTTTGTGCTCGTCGTATTCCCACGTTTCGTCAAAGGCCATGAAGGTAACGGTACGAGGTGAAAGGCTTATAGTTACTCGCGCCAACGGCAACTTGTCTGCCAGCACCTTTTGCCCCGAGGCCTTGCCCAAAGCACGAGCCATTGCCCGATGATCAAAAGCAGGTTTATTTGACCTGTTACCGGCATCTACCAAACGGTATTGGCTGCCTCCCTTTGGCAGGTCCCTGACGTACCAAAAACTGTCACCGTCACCAATCCAGTGCGGGTAAAGCGTGGTATTGAATGCCAGGTTTTTGGTATAGGTGCCCTGCTCCAGCATCTGGGCACGCTGATAGCGTGGCAGCATATCCTCACCCTGTGACGGTGTGCGGCCGATCGAATCTGCGCAATTTGTGTCTGCCGAAGCAGTCGCTGCAATCAGTGGCTGTACGGCACCTGCAACGAACAATGTCGTGGCGGAACGCTGCACAAATTGTCGCCGTGACAATGGTGTATTGATTTGATTATCGTTGCAGATATCTGACACTCGGGGTGATTGTTTATCTGACATTCTGTTACCTCATGCTCCCGGCAATTCGAATTGACGGCTCTTTGTATTAACGGCTCTTTAAATTGACGGTTCTTTATATTGACGGTTCTGTAAATGGACCAATCGCGAGAGTATAGGCAGCCCGGCACAAGAAAATGCCAGCCTCGCTGGAGGCTGACAAATTTATTGCTTTATGTTTCAGGCAGTTAAGGATTTTCTGTATTGCAGAGGTGTTGCTGAATGTCGCTTTTTAAAATATTTGTAAAATGTTGTGCGATTGGCAAAACCTGCCATGGCGCCAATATCCACCATGGCCATGCCGGGATACTGCTGCAGCAACTGGCGTGCTTTTTCGGCGCGATAGCCGTTAACATAATCGTAAAAACTCTGCTGCAATCGAGTGTTGAGTAACTGGCTTAACCGGTGGCTGGATATTCCCAGCCCGCGGGCCAGTTTGGCTGCGGTCAGACTGTCATCAAGGAAGGGTTCGTGCTCACGCATATACGTGTCGAGCCGTTGTTGCAACAAACGGCTCTCGTCACTGTCCAGTTCAGCCAACTGGTATTTGCGAACTGGTAAATCAGCGTCCACTGCCACAACTTGCCCATCGGCGGTTGCGGTGTCGTCACTTGTCACTGTGCCATTACGGAACGGATAAGTACGGTAAGCTCTGGCGATCAGATAAAACCCGATAATAAAAAAGAAGGTGTTTGGTATGTAAACCACGTCACTGCGATCCGGACAGGACAACACGCAATAACTCACCATTTTTTCAGCCAGAAAGATTATCGACGACGCCAGATAAAGCATGCCGAGCTTCCAAAACCAGCCATATTGGCCATGGCGCCGAAACGATAGCAGCTTGCGCAATGAAGAGACAGCACCCGGATACAGGCACAGCGCAGCCACCTGGTAGCCAATCAGAAACAGGTAATAGATATAAAAGCCATGAATATGTACACCGGGCATGTACACCTGATCTACATGACGAATCAGCGGATTCATCAACAGCGGCCACAGATGCAAGAGGTGTCGCCGGTTCAGGCGAAAATCGTCGGTTACCAGAGCGCATGCATACAGGTAAAACAACGGGCCTTCCAGATAGATTACCCCGCCAAATTGCGAAATGTACTCTGGCAGTGAGCCATCAGCATAGTTGTAGTACTCGACAAAAAAACCAAAACAGTTGACCGCAATAAAGGCCGTCAAGAGATATTTTTCGGTGTTTTTGGCAATGTGTGTATTTAATACCGAAGAGAGAACACTCAAGCCCTGCCCCGCTACAATCAGCGAGCCGGTCGCGATGGTTTGCACCAGAATTTGACTAGACACGTTAACACCACTCGAATGGATCGAGGCGCGACCCTGGAGGGAAGCTTTTTCAGGGGGTGCTTCGACCGGTTGTTATGGACGGAGCAGTATAAAACAGGTGGCCCGAATCTTGAATTGCTGTTTGTGGACAAACAACTAGTACTCCTTCAAGGTAATATTGCCGTGAAGGAGTACTTGTGTCCAGCCGAAAGACCCACTCTGTGTTTATATCGGTTATAAGGAGTGTTTCACTTGAGATCTGCCCACTTTTATCCTGTTACAAGCTCTTCAGATCCTGAAGGCGGTTACCAAATTCGGTAATTTTTTGCTGGCTTAACCGGTTAAAAGGCAGTTCATTGAGAATATCCTGTACAACACCTTTAGCGTTGTCGAGCAGCTCGAGTCCGCCGGGGGTAATCAAGGCAAGGCTCTGCCTTGCATCGCGCTGATTTCTTTGCGTGCTTACATAACCCAATTTTTCCAGCGGTTTTAACGCCCGAGTGACGGCAGATGCGGTTAAACCAACCGCATTGGCCAGGTCAACCCTGGGGTAACCACCCTTCGGCGCTCGGGAGAGCGTTGCCAGCAGGCGGTATTCACTAAAGGTGACCCCCCTGACCCCGGACAGGGAACGATCCAGCCTGCGCTCAAGTGCAGAGGCAGTCTCCAGGAACTGGAGTACCATCGCTTCGGTGTCAGCTGGAAGGTTTGTCGTAGTCATGTCTGAACCATACATAAAGACTCAAGTATTACGCAAGCTGTTTGAAGCACTCGCGTCTGCCGTCTTGCACACGGGGCGCTTCGCTGTAAAACTCTTAAACTCTTGTGTTAACAAACGTTATTCAGCCGCTATCCACGCCCCGTGAAAGCCGGCGGGAATACGCCGCTGCAGTTCCACCGTTGCCAATGGTGGATCGAATATATTTTTGGCGTCGAGCATGCGTATTTCGCTGGTATCCGATGCTTTTTTGTATACGCAAACCAGCAACCAGCCGTCGTCTTCGTCCACTGCCCCCGGGCGCGGTACAAATACCGGTTCACTGTTTTGATCGCCTTCGCTAACGGCGTGGCGCAATGTTGCCCCGGACACCAGGTCGTAGCGAACGATGCCTCGCATTTCGGTATCGGTGGGTTGTTCGACGGCATAGAGATAACGGTTCTCACGACCGGTATGTATTTCGTTGATGCGTGGCAGCTCGATGTGCCGGTCCCCGAGTTGCTGTTCCGCCACGTTGCCACGCTGCAAGTCAATGGTATAACGCCAGAGTACTGCAAGCGGGTTGGGCAGAAAGTCCTGCCCGTCCGGATTTGGCCTGAAGTACCAGGGGTAACGCACCACGTCGAGCACAATCTCGCCAGCGGGTGTGTTCCACGCATTAACCACATGCTGAATAAAACACGGTTCTATTTCCAGCCATGTTACGTTACCGCCATGCCTCGCAAGCACACCCAGGCGAGACCGGCGATTCGGCTGCCAGCAAACGGGAATCCGGTAGCCGCGCTGCAACATGGAAAAATCGAACCCCACATTCAGGTCCATAAAAATAGTGTGGGTTTCGGTAATAGCAATGTCGTGCATCATTGCAGGCGCCGCCACGTCAATATTCATGTTCAGGGTTTCATGGCCGTCCGCATCAATCACGCCGTAGCGCAACCAGGGTTGCTCCCACGTGGCCTGAAAAGTCATCAGCTCTCCCGTGACAGGATCAATTTTCGGGTGCCCGCTAATCCCCCTGGAAAATGCCGACTGAGCTGGCGTCGGGCCAAGGGTTTCCAACTCATAATTAATGGCCGCGGGCTGCCCCCGTTCTGCCAGCGCCAAAATAACACCGGCGTGTTTAATAACATTCACGTTCGGGTTTGAATCGACAATGGTTTCGGTCAAACTGGCGCCGGTGTGCTCTGCCCACCTTGTGGTGCAGACCCAGCGGTTTCGATATGCCAGCGCTTTTCCATCGGCAAACGTAATGCCGTGAAGCATTGCCGCCTCTCCCCACCAGGCCAACACATCATTACCGGCAAAGCGCCCGTTTAAGGGGTTGGGACCGTTGCGAATCAAGGTGCCATTCAGTCCCTCGGGAATTTCACCGATAACGACTGGTGCCAGACATTCTGTTTCGTCAAAAACCGGCGCCAGCGCGCCCTTGTTCAGATCTGCCGTGCTCATTTATTAACCTCTCAAATATTAACCTCTCAAATCGTGCAGGCACTTGCCAAATTCAACCATTTTTTCCTGGCCCAGAGCACTGAAAGGAAGTTCATTGAGAGTGTCTTGCAACACACTGTGCGCGTCGTGCAGCAACTCAAGCCCGGCCGGAGTAATACGTGCGAGGCTTTGTCTCGCATCGCTGGTATTTCGCTGCGTTGTTACATAACCCAGTTTTACCAGCGGCTTTAACGACCGGGTAACTGCATGAGCACCAGAGCCAACAGCACTGGCCAGATCAATGCGGGAAAAACCGCCCGGCCCGGCACTGGCAAGAGTTGCGAGCAGGCGATAATCGCTGTAAGCAATGCCCCGTATATCAGACAAGGCACGATCCAGCTTGAGCTCGAGGTTTGTAGCCGTATCCAGAAACTGGTGTATGGCTGTTTGAGAATGATGTGAGATATGGCCAGCGTTCATACGTGCATAATACTTGAGTGCTCACGCATTATGCAAGCTATATGTTCTGCATTTGTGGTTGTACCCTGCCGAACTGTCGTTGCCTATTGTTAGTGAGCGCTGGAATTTTGCAGCAACCATACGTGCTCATCAGCCGCACATTTTCCTTTCATACCTTCGGGCACCTGCACGGTTGCCAGCGGCGTAATGTTGTAAACGCTTTGATAGTGCTGCCTGATCTCGGTTGCGCTGATGGAAAATGGAGGACCAGCTATCAAGCTTTGGTCATACTCGTAGCTGATCAGCAATTGCGGTACGTTGTGTGTAATATTGGTCAGATGCGCAGTATACCGCTTGCGCGTTGCTGCCGGCAAAGCAACCAGAGCTGCCCGGTCATAGACGGCATCAACCTCACCCAGTATCTCTGCGCTCAACTCAAAAATATCGCCCACAAATATGTCGATATCTTTTGCATAATAATATTTCAGGTTGCCCAGATCTGATATTTGAGGTTCCACCTTCAGTTCGCTAAACAACTGCTCTATCGCGGTTTCATTCAATTCAACCCCGACCACACAATAGCCACCGGAAAGCAGCCACGCAATATCCAGGGTTTTCCCACATAGCGGCAAAAACACACGCTTACCCTCAGCAAGGGCAAGTGACTTGAAATATTTCACCAGCAGAGAGTTCACTCTACCTTGATGAAACCCAATATCATTTTCTTTCCACTTTTGATGCCAGAAACTTGCTTCCATTATGGTCCCTCAGGATCGGGAGAAACCCCGATTATTAACCACTGATTTTAAACCGATAACATGCAACAAAACCAGGTCCCCTGACAATTTCAGTACCCTGCCGGCCTCTTTGCCACAATATATTTTTTCATATTATGGCAGCCAAAACATAAAAGCCTGATTCAGACCTTATTCAGCGATTGGGGAGGTTCACTGTCGCCTGGTCCGGTCACCAGACTCTTGTCGTAGTATAAAATTTGTCGTATAAGTAGAGGGTAGATAGGTCATTGTAGGCCACTTCGAAATATACAGATGAAAAATCCAGGCAAAAAACGCCGCCAAAATGCCATCGTGAAGCGAAAAAAACGGTTTCAATCACGATTATGGCTGGTAGTGTCTTTGTTTTGTTTGGTTCAGGTCCTGTTCGTTGCTCACAGTTTTATCCACCCGCTTGCCGACACATGGAATACCTGCCAACTCTGCCTTCACAGCAGTAACCTTGCTACCCCCCTCGCTGAAAACACTTGCCTCGACATCTCAAGGGCGGTTTATGAAGAACCGGTGACTTTTATTATTGAACGGCTAGCGCAGGACCTTTATCTCGGGTCCGGCACAGCGCGCTCACCGCCTCACTCCTTCCTTCACATCTGAAGGACATGCCACTGCGTCAAGCCGGCTCTTTGCTGTCGGCTTGTGCACTGCAAACCACGTCGGAACGTGTCGTTTGCCGTGAGCGTTTCAAAATTTCAAATAAATCGAGGAGTGAACCGATGTGTTCAATCAATAAAACCCCGGCGCGGGTTTTAGGTATTTCGCTACTGATGGCCGGCGGGGCATTTGCCACACCGGAAGGCAATGTATTAACAGAGTCAGGTGTCGATACGTTGCGGGAAGAATTGCGGCAATTGAAACAGGAGTACGAACAACGGATACAAGCGCTGGAACAACGCGTCGAAGCGGCCGAGCGCATTGCCGCCAGTGCCGCACCTGCCCCCGCTTCCGCACCAATGCCAGTAGCAACCGCCGGTAGCAGTGCCATCTCTGACAAGGCATTTAATCCGGCAATCAGTTTGATCCTCAACGGGCAGTACTCGTCTCATTCCAACCACCAGGAGCTGCGCGATGTGCCGGGCTTTCAGCAAGGTGGAGAAGCGAGTGGATTTGGTGAAGGTTTCGAACTGAATGAAAGTGAACTGAACCTGCAGGCAAATATTGATGACAAGTTTTTTGCCAATTCGACCATCGCCCTCGAATCCGAAGGCGGTGAAACTGAAGTGGCCGTAGAAGAAGCTTTTCTGCAAACGCTGACACTACCAGCGGGCTTGACCTTAAAGGGGGGCAAATTCTATTCGGGTGTCGGTTATATCAACGGCATTCACTCCCACGCAACAAGTTTTGTCGGCGATCCACTGGCCTACCGCGTAATGATGAACGGGCGGCTGGCCGACACCGGTGTGCAGATGTCCTGGACCGCACCAACCATTCTCTACATGCAATTTGGCGCAGAACTGTTTGCCGGCAACAGCTTTCCGGCCTCGGGTGCGGCAAAAGATGGTACGGGTTCGTGGACGGCTTTTGCAAAATTTGGCGGCGACGTCGACGACAGCAACAGCTGGCTGGCCAGTTTTTCCCATGTGTCCGCTGATGCAATCGACCGTTCCAGTGGTGGCGAGGCGCAGGAAGACGGACCAGACCCTTTGTTTACTGGCGACAGTGATACCTGGATCGCTAGCCTGGTTTGGAAATGGGCACCCCACGGCAATCCCCGGGAGCGCCATTTCAAATTGGCTGCTGAGTATCTGTCGCGTCGTGAAGATGGCATACTGGCCCTCGACAATCTGATGACAACCTATCGCGGCGACCAGGCAGGCTATTACATAGAAGGTGTGTACCAATACCGTCCGCAATGGAGTGTTGGCCTGCGCTATGACGCGCTGTCTGCAGACAATTCCGTCAATAGCGCATTGGTGCCAACCATGCTTGCCGAAGACTCTTTTCGACCAGAACGCTTTAGCGCCATGATTGATTTTTCCAACAGTGAGTTTTCGACTTTGCGCATGCAATTCACACGCGACGAGTCTAACCCCGTCAGCGATAACCAGCTTATCCTGCAATACATTATGAGTATGGGAGCGCACGGCGCGCACGCTTTCTGAAGGTGCTGCCCTGTTGACCATACACAAATTTCGGAGAATGCAATGAAGGTCAGATTAAAATTGATGCTTGCCGTCTGCGGGCTGATCGCTACCCCGGTGTTTGCCGGGTTTAATATATTCACCTGTGAACCGGAGTGGGCTGCTCTCGCCGAAGAAATTGGCGGCAAAAAAGTTTCGACATTCAGCGCCACCACACCATTTCAGGATGCCCATTTTATACAGGCACGTCCGAGTCTTATCGCCCGAGTGCGAAGGGCCGATCTTGTTATTTGCACCGGCGCCAACCTGGAAATAGGCTGGTTGCCGGTGTTGCTTCGGCAATCCGGCAATGCCAAAGTTAATATTGGCACCGACGGCTTTCTCGACGCCTCTCAATCGGTGAACATGCTCGACGTACCCGCTGTGGCCGACCGCGCGGCCGGCGATATTCACCCCTACGGCAATCCTCATTTTCAGACGGATGCACGAAATATTCCCAAAGTTGCAGCAACACTGTTAGCAAGAATGAAAAAGCTCGACAGAAAAAATGCCGGGTTTTATCAGCAACGTTACGACGATTTTATTGGCCGGTGGTCACAGGCTCTTTTGCGCTGGCAAGAACAAGCGGCACCGCTTAAAGGCCAGGAAATTATTGTGCATCACTCGGCATGGGTCTATATGGAAAACTGGCTGGGGTTGAAAGAGGTGGCACAGATGGAACCCAAACCCGGATTGCCGCCGACCGCGTCCCATCTCGCCGAGCTGCTGAATATTGTCAACACACATAAAGTCAGTGTATTTATTCGTGCGGCGTACCAAAGTCCACGTGCCGCAGAATGGCTGTCAACACGTACCGACTTGCCAAATGTGGTAATCCCCCACACCGTTGGCGCAACGGACGAAGCAAAAGATTTGTTTAGCCTGTATGACGATATGATTCGTCGATTTCTGGAGGTTAGCCGATGAATCTGGAAACGCTTGAATTTTCCATTCTGGGACCAGCTTTTGTTGCCGGCCTGTTGATTCTCTCTACCCATGTGCCTCTCGGTCGCGAGGTATTAAAACGAGGGATTATTTTTATTGACCTGGCCATTGCGCAAATTGCCGGTGTCGGTGTTATTGCAGCCGACATGATGCATCTGGAATTTGCATGGCAAGTACAGCTGGCAGCAGTTACCGCTGCACTTCTCGGTGCTGCACTGCTTACCTGGACCGAAAAGAAATTTCCGAAGGTGCAAGAAGCCTTGATCGGTGTACTATTTGTTCTTGGCGCCACCGGTAGCATTCTACTGCTGGCAAACAACCCCCACGGCGGAGAAGAACTGAAAGATTTGCTGGTCGGACAGATTCTCTGGGTGGAGTGGCACTCTCTCGCTTATGTGGCAGCTCTTTATCTGGGCGTACTTGCAGTATGGTTTGGGCTTGGGCGGCAACGCCTCGGGCACGGTGGCTTTTACCTGCTGTTTGCCATTACGGTAACGGCTTCGGTACAGTTGGTCGGTGTCTATCTTGTCTTTGCCAGTTTGATTGTTCCCGCTTTGGCAACACGTGCCCTGAATGGATTCAGAGGTCTGACCACTGCTCTGGTTTTGGGCGTGGCCGGCTATTTATTCGGGCTTGTCATATCGGCCGTGTTTGATCTACCCACCGGAGCTGTTGTGGTTTGGACACTGGCTTTGCTGGCAATCGTCATTGCACCACTGGTTAACGGCCTTTCTGTGCCAAATTCACGTACGACGGTGGACCAGAAAGTTTTTGGCGTAAAACCAGACGATAATCTGCTTCAGGATTCAGAAACATGATACTCGTATATAACTGCTTTATCGCGAATCAGTTATGGCAAAACACGTCAAAGCCTGTTAACACGAATTATCCAATAGATTAACAGGCTTCTGAAAACGCAGAAAAGCCCAATACTTATTTCCTGATGTAATTCAAAAACTTGCTGCCGCCCGGGTTAGCCCAGGTAGTAATTCTACAGGTTACCTTTCCATAAATTTTATCATTCATCCTGGTGCAGCCGCATTGAGCCATGCTCTGCGTTGTTGTTTGTACGCCATACAAAATGGCGCATGAAAATCTTTTGCATTGTCAACAAGATGTTTGAAAGGTTTTAATTTGGCGCAAGTCATATTCAGAATTAAATCGATTGCCCGACAATTTTTCATTCTGGCATCCTATTTGCAGGGTTTAAATTGCAGGAGCTAATTAGTGTTAACAGGCCCAGGCAAGGATTATTAATAACATTTTTCAGGAGAATATTATGAAACAGCTTACAGCAACCGACCGAAAGACCCTGTTACAAGTCGTGCTAACTGTTATTTTTCTCTCAACCACCCTTTTTGCAGGCGCAGATCAACCGTCGGGAAATGCGGGAGAACCAATCAACAAGCAAGAAGGAACGACCAAAAGCACACCGCAAGACAGCGCACTTGTGGACGCGTGGCTACAAGGCAAACTCGAAACAATTTACGCGCTGAACAAACACTTGAACCCCTTCACCATAGACACCGAAATACGGCATGGAGACGCTTATTTAAATGGTATCGTAGAATCGAAGGTACATAAGGATCTGGCAGGTGAACTGGCCGCCAGTATTGAAGGCATCAACCATGTAGAAAACAAGCTTCAGATAGAACGAAAAATAGCTGGCATACCCGAAAACAAGCCAGACAACAAACGCGACTTTTCTCAAGTCGTTGAGGACGTAACCACTACCGCTTCAGTCAAATCCAAATTGATTTTCGGTGTTAACCTGGAGGGCAACGCTCTGAAGATCAACGTCGACACACTAAACGGTATCGTAACTTTACACGGCAACGTCGATTCGGCGGCAGTTAAAGATCTGGCGGGCAGTGCAGCAGAAAACGTATCCAGCGTCCGAGAAGTTCATAACAACCTGAAGGTTGTTGAAAGATCGTGATACTGAACACCTTCAAAGGCAGCATCCAGGACAAGCCCTGCGGCATCACGCCACAAGCAGAAGTTTTGCAGGCTTACCTTGAGATGGGCACAGTTTGTTGCAAAATGGAAACATTTCAACTGACTGTTTTTAATATATTTTACTAATTAAGTGTCATTTTTGTTGCGATACAGAAACAAAATTGATGGGCATCTAAGGCAAAACACTTGATTAAGCAAAAGCCAATTTACCAAACACAACAGTCTAATGGAGTAAATTATGAAATTACATCACGCAATTTTCACAGTTCTGGGCCTGACACCACTTGCCGGTATGGCCAGCGACAATTTCCGTTATTCATTTTTTGAAGCGGATTACATAAATCTGGATATTGATGATTTTGACGACAATTCCGGCATTCTGAACAATTTTGACGACGGTGATGGTTTTGCTCTGAGAGGGTATTTTGAGTTAAATAATCGCTGGTTTGTATTTTCAGAGTTTTCCCAGACCGATACCGACGCGACATTTTTTAACGACCAAAACATGCTGGTCCCTGCCAACACCGACGTCAAAAGATTCAATCTCGGTGTTGGGCATGCAACACCAATGTCAAACCGCACCGACCTGGTGATTCGCGGGGCTTACTCCGATATCGATTTTAACGATTTCGATTTTGGTGCTGGTGACAGCATTTCACCCAATGACCTTACCGAAGATCCATCGGACGGTTTTTTTCTTGATGCAGGGCTCCGCTCACAATTGACCGACCAACTGGAAGGCGGCATTGCCGGTCGCTACACCAATGTGGGGCCCGCTGACGGCTTAAGTCTTGTCGGGAATATGCTCTATGAAGTCACACCCGAGTGGGGTGTAAATCTGGAGGTCGACCTCGGCGACAAACTCAGCACCTGGATGTTGGGTATGCGTTATTCATTTTAATCCGCAGGCGGCATAGCTCACGACACGCTATGCCGCTCGTTTTTTTTAAGGTGGGCCAAAAATTTAGCCCGCCGAAAAAACCTTGGGAACCTCTGAACAAGTCTATGGTGTCTCTGGCTTACAGACGAGTTCAGGATCAAGGCATGACTTTGAAGGCATACTGGCCGTACGTCAAAAAGTCATAACGCGGAGCCTGGAGTCGTCTGTAAGCCCCGAAGGGCGAGA